>NZ_ASSJ01000083.1 GCF_000473895.1 Rubidibacter lacunae KORDI 51-2
CGCGATGTGGTTGCGGCATTGGGAGCAAGTCATCCCGTTCTTCGATTACCCGCCGGAAATCCGGCGAGTGATTTACACGACCAACGCGATTGAATCGCTGAACGACTCGTTGCGGAAGGTATTGAAGACCAAGGGGTCATTTCCGTCAGAGGCAGCGGTCTTCAAGTTGCTCTACCTAGCGCTGGAGAAGATTTCCGAGAAATGGACGATGCCACTGGCGAACTGGAAGGCGGCGCTAGCGCGATTTGCCATCCAGCATCCCGAGTGCTTCACCGACTGAGGTCTACTTGCTTACACAAAAAACTTGACACTCCCGCATTAGCTCCCGTGCCGATTAGGTGTTAAACGATGTAAAGTTGATTCATCCAATAGGGCTATGGATGGGCAATATAGCTATGAATGGGTTCAGATAAGATTACCTAAACCTAACTCGCCCTCCTAGCGCAGGCCCGTTCGGTCTTAAGCTCCCGGTTTCGCTTCTGGTTATGTACCCGTGTTGCGGCCGGTGTGCCCCGTCTGTAAAGTTCGGTTTTTTGAGTCCGAACTGAATCCGGTTCATCCAGCGTAGGTGTAAGGATAATGAAACGCATTGCTCTGGTTTCAGCAGTGTTTGTGGTCGGGGTCGCGCCTGTCACCCGTGCCGAAGACTTGCAACACGTTAATCAGCTGCTCTCGACTCGAGCTTGCCAACTTTGTAATTTGCAGGGCACGGGCTTGGTCCATGCAAACTTGTCGCACGCGCAACTGCAGGGCGCGGATTTGCGAGATGCTAACCTCAGCCGCGCTATTCTTAGCGGTGCCGACCTCAGCGGCGCCGACCTCAGCGGCGCGTCGCTGAATGGAGCTAATCTGCAAAATGCCATTCTGACCGGTGCGTCGTTGGACAACACCGACCTGCGCGATGCATATCTCGTTGGTGCCACTTTCGACCCCGGCGACCTAGAGATGGCATACCTACAGGGAGCGATCGGCATCCCTGACAATTCCATCAGCCCCGAATACTACTATCAGCTCGGTGTTGCTGAAACTGAAGACGGTAACTACCCAGGAGCACTCGAATTCTACAACCGCGCGCTGGGTATCGACAGCGAGTTCGCGCCGGCATATCTCGGACGGAGCGTAGCGCTTTACCGTCAAGGTGACGACCTCGTCGCGATGCAGGACGCGCAGACGGCGATCGACTTGTTCATCGACCAAGACAATCAAAAAGGGGTGCAGGCAGCAACGAAAATGCTTTATTTCGTGCAGTATGCCAACGCGCCGCGCGAAATCGACGAAGGCGATCCGGACCCAATGCAAGCAATTGGTGGAATCGTGTCGATGTTGGGGCAGTTCTTACCCCTACTCTTTTAATGCGCAATCGACCTCGTTTAACTGACAGCGGCGATCGCGCTCAGTACTGAGCCGATCGCCGCTGTGGATTTTATTCGCGTCGGTAGATGCGCGGCACTTCCACATAGAGCAACGCGCCCCGATAATGTTCGGGATCGGGCTGCGATTGCAGATAGCTCAATAGAGTTTCTAGTAGCTGCGGCAGGTATTCAGGAAAGTTGCGAACCTGAAGGGCAATGATGCCGCCATAATTTGCGGGTGGGTAAGCGGCGAGGTTAGTGAAGTCGTTATCGAGGGAGACGAGAACGGCATCGAGATCTCGCGCGCAGCGGAGTACTGTGAGATCGCTGGCATCGCCCGGCAGGCGGTCGCGAACCGACGCGACGTCATACCCGACCGCGCCCAGGGCGGCGATCGCCTCGCCCGGCACGCAACTATCGACTAGCAATGTCAGCATTCGATGGCGGTGCCGGTAGCGGGTGTTCGAGGTGAATTGTAGTAGAACCCAGTCGACTGATGACTTAAATGCCTCTAGCCAACTGGGTTCGACAGGTGCCAACGCTACAAACGTTACGCCGGAATGGTAGGAAGGCGACGATTACTCAGCCGCAACTAGTTCCGTGCTGCCGGGTTGCTTGCGACCGCGTCGGCGCGTCAGGCTGTTGAAGAGCATAATGCCGATCGCCTTAATCAAATTGCCTTCCAACTCCTGGAACATCTTCATGTTCGCACCGAAGGCGGAATTGGCTTCTTCGACGATCGCCTCGGCCGTTTGCTCGTCCACCGGCAGGTCGTTCAGCGTCTGGCGATAGTGTTGCTTGAAGGCCTTCTCGTCCTCGATCGCCTCGAACTCGTAGAAAGCCGTACCCTGACCTTCGGCTAGGTTCATGGCTTTCTGAGCAATACCCTTTAGGATCTGTCCGCCCGACAGGTCGCCGAGGTAACGCGTGTATGAGTGTGCCACCAGCAGTGCCGGTTGCGTTTCCGAGAGCTGGCGAATACGCTGCACGTAGGCTTCGCCAGCCGGGGATAGCGCGATTTCCTCTCGCCAGCTAGCACCGTAATAGAAAGTCAGATCGCGCTCCAAGCTTTGCTTGCGATCGAGCTCCGGGAAGTGCAGCTTGCCAACGACTGGATGCGCCTCGTGCCGTGCCATCTCCTCTTCCATTGCCGAATAAACGAAGTAGAGGTTCCCGACTAGCTTGCGGTACGACGTTTTCTCGACGACGCCCTTCAAAAAGCAACGTACGAACCCGACGTTCTCCGCCATCGTGTGGGACTTCTTCGTCCCCTCGCGCAGCATGGTTGCCAAATCCACAGTCATGTTATGCGTCCCAGTTTTCAAGTGAGCGAGCTCGAGAGAACGAGCCCAGTTGGGCGTTTCCAAGCAAACGGTTTCGGGTAGTCGCTCCCCAGCCACGACGAGCAACATGCCCATTCGAGCTCAAGGACCTTACCTTACGTGAAGGCCACGTGTTACAACCGTTCGTCGAAAAAAATGTAAAAAGTCATCAATTTGACAGGATAAACCGAAATAATGAGGCCCTCTATTAAAAATCGTAAAGCGATGTGTTGGGCCGTTGCGACGATTGTTTACCCAGCAATGCCGACCGGGCGTCTGACAGGCTCGTGAAACGACAGAAATTGCGGTCGCGGCTTCGGACCATTGCGCGACTGCCTCTTTCCCAAAGAGGATGAATTGGCTGGGTGTGGGGTTTGAGGTAAAAACGCAGTAGGTGGCGCATTGACGAATTCAGAGGCGATCGCATCCCGGGTATCGAGGCAAAAAGACGATCTTCTAGCGGGCGATTTAGCGCGACGTGTAGTTGCCTAGCAGCGATACGAGTGCCGTACTGGTTTCGTTTGTGGAGGTACCGTGCCAGCAGAGTCAGTGAGATAGCACCAACTGTCGACCTGTCCCGAAACCCGAACGTCCTAGCGTTAGCATTGTTCTTGAAGGGCTGACGCTCGCAGGTTTCAATGCCCGGCAGAAATCGCGGCGCCATTGGTTTCTGTATAGTCATCTGCCAGCCAAATTACCTGCATTTCTAGCACAGGCTTAATTGCCAACGGCGACTGAATCGACCAGTTTGGATAATCTAAGCGCGTGCCCATTGAAGTAGCCCCCAACTGCAGTACGTGAGACGAAAAACCTCCAAACAATAGCGCCTCGCCCAACATTGTCGTTGCTTTGGACAGCAATTGCTGGATGTAATGCCATGCGTGCGAATAGCTCGTCGTCGCGAATCAAGCTGTAGATTCGTTCCTTGCCTGCTCGTTGCTCGAGGGCTATAGTTGCCTGCGCACTTGCAGCCAAGTCCAGAATACATTTACACGCCTGCCGAGCTTCAAGGGAGATATCGCGTTGAGACATAGGACATACCCGGTCCGTTGAAGAGGGTGCGGACGAGATCGGCAGTGTTTGGGGGAGCACTGGCAAACGTGCAATCGCATCGAGCGTCAGGGCCACTTTGATCTTCTCGACCCAACAGTTCTCAACCCAAGGTCGAGCCACTTCTGGCAGACCGCCAATGAGGTTTCCTCAATCCTTAAATTAGTTGAGGTCGCGGCATTCCCATGCGTGTCGGAGCGACGGTGCTGAATGCAAACCGAGGGATGCTCGAAGCGCGCGCACCTAATCTTCATGTCAGGCGTCGCGAAAGAAACGCAATAGGTATTGCACAAGCCCGCGTAAATAGTGCGGTCGATCGCTCGAAATATCTGGCTTCCGGCAGCTGAAATTGTTAATCCAGATAGCACTTGGAGCGTGCAAGCAACCCAGAGCTGCTCCCAAACGCTTCGCCCTCACCTAAGTCAAATGGGGGTTTACAGCGATTGCGCTGACCT
This sequence comes from Rubidibacter lacunae KORDI 51-2, assembly GCF_000473895.1. NCBI lineage: Bacteria > Bacillati > Cyanobacteriota > Cyanophyceae > Chroococcales > Aphanothecaceae > Rubidibacter > Rubidibacter lacunae. The sequence goes on from NZ_ASSJ01000083.1 coordinate 4,180, forward strand.
CAATCGAACTTTCCGAGGTCATTGCCGAAAACTCCCATGAAGCTGCTCGAAATAAACTTGTCACAAATGAAAACAACAGATTAGGATCGTGCCCAACTCGAGATCCGCCTCACATGACCGTGGAGCCTTGTGACTAATGACTTCGGCGGAAAATCTCACAAGATTACTTGGCCTGGATTCCTGCGCTTCGGCAGGCGGGTTGCAACAATATATTCATTAACAAGCGACCGCTCCCAAATCGTGCAGAACCAAGTATCAATAGCAATTGTCTAAATCACCACACGGAGGCTACTCCTCATGAACGCCAAACTTGCCTTTCTATCCGCGATCGGCGTTGCACTGACCCTTGGCGCAGGCTCTGCAATCGCTAACCCCGTTGCCACCGATGCCATCGCACAAGCAAGCGAAAAGGATGCTGTTGTTACGTTCAGCTGCGACCAAGTGGACGGGCAACCCGTCACCCTTGCATCGATCGATCGCTCCGGCAGCGTGGAAAGCCGCCCCGTTTTGAACTGGGATGATGCCTACTTCACCTCGGCTGAAGAAACCGAGCAAATTTGCCAGCAAGTCGCGAGCAAGTTGCAAAGCTACTACGACAACGGCGAGCTGGCCGAACTGACCCTTGTTGCCGAAGACGTTGCCGGCGAACCGACCGTCTGCTTGGAACAGGAGCAAGACAGCGGCTGCAGCGAAGGTCGCGTGTTGTTCTCGTTCAGTAATGTAAGCAACCCTCAATTTGCCCTGAACAACATCATGGAGCCGGAAGACCGCACGACGCAGGTATTGCGCGGCGACTTTAAGGCGCGTCTGGGCTTCGGCTTCCTACCGTTCTAGTGTCGTCCTCGGCGGTCGCGACGATTGCGCGATCGCCCCCGGCCACTTTCAAATCCGGCTCTACGTTTTCCTCGAGCTCTCACAGCAGTTAGCTGCCCCGCTAGCTGCTGTTTTCTTTAATATTGGATTCAACATGGTTGCCATAGTCGTCCCCTTGACCCGACTTTTCCCAATATCTTTAGACCAGTAAAATCCGCAGGTCTGCGGGGCCCTAGAAAACCTCATTATCTCGTTGTGCGATCTCAATATCCTCAGCTTGTGGGTAATCGCTACAAGGCTTAGAACCCTAACTGCACGCATGTTATAGACTTAGCCGGAATAGCCAGGCGATCGCCTAGCTTGCCTGGATTCTTAACGAAGTTTTTGACGAAGCCTCAAACCCTTGCTCTGACTAGGCTCGAATCTAAGTGTATAGAAACGTAATGTCATTGAGCGAAAAAGTCTGCAAGCCCTGCACGGTAAAAGGTTTAGGGTCTCCGCATAAGAGTTCTTGAATAATCCAGTCTAAAGCCAAATGTAGCGGTTCGCTTCGTCCTGAACGATTGCGGGCACTCTCTCCAAGGGCTTTCTTGAAGCGCGCGATCGCGGTTAGCGGTCGGCAAAAATCAACTCCAGGCGGCGCTGCGATTTTTGGAGTGCCTCCTCTGCCGACTGCTTGCCCAACAGTGTTGCTTCGATCGCCCGCCCGAAGTTCTCGGATATCTGCGTGTAGCCGGACACGATCGGACGCGATCTGGCAACCTCCATCTGCTGCAAAAACACCTCCAGCACGGGGTTTTCAGCCAAGTATTGCTGGTACGCATCGCTTGCGCGCGCGCGCTTGGCGATGGGTAAGTAGCCCGTCTGCAATGCCCACTGCGTCTGGAACTCCTCGCTCAAAACGTAAGCCAAAAACTCATGCGCAGCGCGTTCCCGCTCCGGCACCGTCGCCGTGACAAAAAGATTTTCTCCACCGACAACTGCTGCACGCCGTTCTTTGCGGGGAAATGGAAAGACGCCGTAGTCCACTTTAAGCTGACTCAACTGTCCCAGCGTCCAAGGACCGGTGATTTGCATGGCAACTCGACCGCTCAGGAAAGCGTCAAGCTCATACCCCCGCTCCGGTGCCGACAATATAGCTGCTTCTGTCGCCACGAGGTTAGCTCCGAAGTCGAGCGCAGCGATCGCCCCCGGATTGGGCAAGTTCGGCTGTCCGTCTGCCAGCAGTTCGCCACCCGCACTGAAGACAAACGGCAGCCAGGCAAACACCGTCCATTCGCCTTTGCCGAGCGAAAGCATCATGCCGTGGCGATCGGCGATCCCATCGCCGTCGAGGTCGCGGGTCAAACACCGGGCGGCGGCTTCCAGCTCGTCCCAGGTCTGCGGCAGCGACTCGATCCCGGCTTCGGCAAACAGCGACGGTCGGTAAAAGATTGCCGCATTATTCGTAGCAAAAGGGACCGACCACCAATGGCCGTCAAGCTGCATCGACTCAAATAGTGCCGGAGCGATCGCTTCTCGCAACCGCGATCGCTCCAGCCAATCGTCCAACGGATGGATCGCACCCAAGGTCACGAGCTGCCCCGTCAACTGCGGCGTAAACCACAACAAATCTGGCAGGACGTTGCCCGCCACCGCCGCCAGAATCTTAGGCAACTGTCCGTCTGGCTGTCCGATATACCGCGCTTCCAGTTGCACGTCCGAGTGTTGGCGGTTGAACTCTGCAACCAGGTCGGCCAATACATCGCGATTGGCCGGCGGATTGATCCCGTGCCATAGCATTAGCCGGACCGGACCGTTTCCCACATCGCTACGCGGGACGAGCCCGCACCCCGCCAGCAACGCACAGAGAAAAATCGCTGCGACCTTTTGCGCGATCGTCTGCCAGCGACGCGACCGCTGCTTCATCTAGGCTCTCCCACTATGGGCTGTGCGATCGTTACCAACCAGATACTCCCATGAAAAAGCGCGAGGACAAGCAAACTTGACCCCGCGCAACAACCACTCGCAGCAGCGAGTTGGGTAGTGTCACATCTACTTGATGGTGACTTTCGCGCCGGCTTCTTCCAACTTCTTCTTGGTCTCTTCGGCGTCTTCCTTGGTTGTCGCCTCCTTAATTGCCTTGGGCGTTCCTTCCACCATTTCTTTGGCTTCTTTCAGACCCAGGCCGGTGATCCCGCGGACCACCTTGAGAACGGCAATCTTCTTGTCCGAGGGGAACTCTTCGAGCACGACGTCGAACTCGGTCTTCTCCTCGGCTTCTTCTTCAGCCGCCGGAGCGCCCGGAGCGCCCGGCATGACACCCGGCATCATCATCATGCCGCCGCCACTGGCTGCCGATGCATCAACGCCGAAGGCTTCTTCGATTTGCTTGACTAGCTCGGATGCTTCCAGTAGCGAAAGCGATTTCAACTGTTCGAGAATTTCGTCGGTTTTTGCAGACATGGTCTAGCTCCTCTTTGACTCTTAGAAACAACGAAAAAACGTATCGGAACCGGTAATGTAGGTAAGGCAGTTGCGAACCACCTTCCCAATCGTTCAATTGTCATGCTGTTGCGGGAACTCGCGACCCTAGGAGTCGGCTTGTTCGTCTTTGGCGGCAACTGCCTGCAGCGCGCGTGCCAGCGACGCCGGTACTTCGTTGATGCCTTTGACCAGCTTGGTTGGAACTGCGTTGATTCCGACCGCCACTCGGGTTGGAATTGCATTTAGCATGCCGGCAATGCGTGCCATCAACTCTTCCTTCGTTGGCAGCTCGGTCAGCGCATCAACCTGCTTTTCAGTCAGCGCCTGACCGTCCATCACGCCACCGCGCATGACGGTCTTGCTAGTAGCCTTCTGGAAGTCCTTGTAAGCTTTGATTGCACCGCCGAAGTCGTCCGGGACGAGAATGAACGCCGATGACTCCTTCAAGAACTCCTGCATCGGCTGCCAAGTGGTATTCCCTTCTACAGCAATCCGCATCAGGGTATTCTTGGTCACCTTGCACTTGGCTCCCACAGGGCGCAGACGCGATCGCAGATCGGTTATCTCTGCAACGGTCAGCCCTTTGTAGTCGATCACAATTGCCAGCTGCGCGGCGCTCAGCTCTTGCTTGAGACCGGCAACGAGTTCTTGCTTTTCAGCTAACGTACGACCCACACTTTTTCACCTCCTCGATTTAGAGCGATAGGTTTGCGAGCGATCTGAACTGCAACGAGCTGTTCGGGGAAGCTCGGCTGCAAATGCAAAGACCTCGGAGAATTCCGAGGTCCAGCAGCTTCGATTCGGAAGCCCCCATACGGGGCAATCGCGAAACATAGAGCAGCAACCTCGGCAGGATGTTTAAGCCCCGGGGGCACCTGCTGTCTTCAGCACTGAAAAATCTGTTGATTGGATTTGAGGCCTAGGGCAAAGGCTTCTTCAACTCGGAATGCATCTGCGAGCTCAACTCAAGAGAAATTGACGTGTGCTGCGAATCAAGCATTCGAAAGGAATTTAGATCTCGTCGAGCTTGAGGTCGCGCAGGGCACTAACATCAACTTCAATTGACGGACCCATGGTTGCCGTAACGTAAATACTACGCCAGAAGCGACCCTTTGCACCAGACGGACGATTGCGATCGATCGTCTCCTGCAATGCCTTGAGATTGACAAGCAGATCGTCAACGGGGAAATTAGCCTTGCCAAACATCACGTGCACGATGCCAGCGCGATCGGCACGGAACTCCTGCTTTCCGGCCTTGAACTCCTGAATCGCTCCAGCGAGATCGGTAGTTACCGTTCCGCCTTTCGGTGATGGCATCAAACCGCGCGGGCCGAGAATCCGCCCGAGCTTTGCCACGTCTTTCATCATGTCCGGCGTTGCGATCAACAAGTCGAAATCCATCCGCCCTTTCTGGATTTCTTCAATCAGCTCTTCAGAGCCGACGATGTCAGCACCGCCTTCGTTAGCCTCTGTGACCTTCTCGCCACGTGTAATTACCGCCACTCGAACGGTTTGCCCGGTTCCCTTTGGGAAAGTCACCGTCGTTCTGAGCTGCTGGTCGGTGTACTTCGGATCGATACCGAGGCGCACGTGGACCTCAGCTGTTTCCTCAAACTTGGCAGTTGCCGTGTCCTTGAGCAATTGCAGCGCTTCATGAGGTTGATAAGGTCGGGGCTCGACCTTATCCATCAACTCGCGCATGCGACGCGAGAGTTTTTTTGGCACTGAATATCTCCCTGGGTCCTAGCGAGGGTCAAACCTCTCCCCAAAATCATTGTCTAGCGAGCATTCACAAGGATAACTTAAGGAGTATGGAAGCTGCCATAAGCTACTCGGCGAGTTAAGCCACCTCAACCTCGTAGAAGTGGTAGTTCCTTTCTCCCGTTCACGCTCTCACAAAACTGGAACCCGTCAATTATCGGACCTTCTTTCATGAAAGCATCGTAAAAAGAAATCAGTACCGCGCGTGCAAAGATCGAGTCCCTAGCCTTGGACGGCAATTCCCATGTTGCGTGCGGTTCCCTCAATAATGCGCATTGCGGCTTCGACGTTGTTAGCATTGAGGTCGGGCAACTTGGTCTGAGCGATCTCGCGCAACTGATCCCGAGTGACGGTGCCGACTGTCTCTTTATTCGGCTGGGCGGACCCGCGCTCGATCCCAGCTGCTTTACACAAAAGAACCGAAGCAGGGGGCGTCTTTAGGACGAACGTGAAACTACGGTCCTCATAAACCGAAATTTCAACGGGAATGACCAGCCCTGCCCGGTCGGATGTTTTGGCATTATACTCCTTGCAAAATGCCATGATATTGACGCCATGCTGACCGAGGGCCGGACCAACAGGAGGAGCTGGATTTGCCTTACCGGCGGGAAGCGCTAACTTAATGAGCGCGACAACCTTTTTACGTGCCATTTGCTATTACTGTTTCTCGACCTGAGTAAATTCCAATTCAACAGGTGTCTCGCGTCCGAAGATCGAGAGCAACGCCTTCAGCTTGCTGCGTTCTGAGCTAACTTCAACAACTTCGCCTTCGAAATCCTTGAACGGACCCGACAAAACCACAATTTTGTCGCCCACCTCCATATTGACCTGTACGGCGGGCTCCTGCTCTTGGGTCTGCCTGAAAATGCGCTCGACTTCTGCCGGACTGAGCGGAACAGGCTTTACATGTCCGCGTCCGCGTCCGTAAGGACGTTTTTGCTCGGCACCAACAAAATTGATGACATGCGGGGTGTTTTTAACCACCTGCCAAGCATGATCGTCCATCGCCATCTTCACGAGCACATAGCCTGGGAAAACTTTTTCTTCCCCGTGGGCGCGCGTGCCATCTTTCCTTACCTTGACGATGGGGGTCTGGGGGATCTGGATCTCGTGGATGCGATCGCTAACATCCAGTGTCAAGATCCGCTGCTCGAGGTTTGCTTTCACGCGCTTTTCGCAGCCCGATGCTACTTGCACGGCATACCAGCGCGGACGAAATGCTGGAGTCGTGACTTCACCTTCACTACTCTCGCGTGCTGCATCTGCTTGTTCGGCAGCGAAACTCATCAAAACACCTTCCCGGAAATCCAAGCGAAGAGGTTGTCAAAAAAGTAAATCAAAGTAGCCACCAAGGTCACCATCAGGATCACTGCTGCAGATTCGCTAACCAGCTGCTTGCGACTGGGCCAAACTACCTTTGCCAGCTCCTCCTGGGTTTCTTTAGAAAACTTGACGAGATCGAACCCACCTGCGGACTCTGCTTTCGGCTTGACCTCTTTACCGTTCTTAGCAGTGCTATTCTTCACAGAGCTACCGCTTGGCTTCGAAGCCTGCTGCTTCTGGGCTTTGACCGGCCGCTCTTTACTTTTGTCCTTCTTGGCCACCGCCGCTCTCTCCCTCATACAATCGCACGTCCATCGGGTGATACAGTGCCCGGGAATCTGGACATAGGCCACGCCTGCTCGCTAGTTGCATTTGCTCTCAGCGCCAGAACCTGCTAGGCGAATTGAACTACATGATATTCAGAATCGCGAAGCGCGCCCTGGAGGACTCGAACCCCCGACATCAGGTTTTGGAGACCTGCGTTCTACCAGCTGAACTAAGGACGCAGACTAGGTTTCACGATTGTAATAATTTGTATACACCCATTTTACCCATACAGATGTCACCCAGACAGACTTGATTGAGGGCATAAGGAACTTGCGCCCGGTCTTCAAGTGTATGCACAAACATCCCATTGTGTCAACATGCGTGCCACTTAAAATCTTTACTAGGACGGGGGATCTGTCAAGCTCTGGAACGCTGGATTGACAAAAATGCCTGGTTTTGGATGGCTTTGTTATCCAAATTATCTATCAAGATCGGGGTTTTGTAGGTGTCGAAAATATAATGCGCGCACGTTCGGGAGAAGGCTTGCCAGCGAACACCTTTAATATGACGCCAGCATAGCTGTACTTGCCCAGCGCGTCCACGGATAGCTCCTTTACTTTTAATGCCGCAATTTTATTTCAATGCTCACAATTTATAATTTCTCTATACAAATTGATTCTGTAGTACTTTATGGATTGCGGATTAAATAAGGCAGCTTTTCTTTCTTTTGCATCTCGTGAGGTTCTGCTGAAATATTCTTCCAAGCTTAAAGATGGAATATCACAATCAAAGTGAAACACGACATAAGTTCTGCGTAAGGTTCTAGGTTATGGAACTAGTTTTGCACTATTTTTGGTATTTATAGTAAGTGAACGAGGTCGAAGTCCTTACTTATGGTCTCAGTAAAGTAGGGACCTAGAGTCGAGCCGCATCTACGTAATGGGACGCATCCATTTTTGACTGAGTCGAGCCCATTCTAGTTCTCTTATCAAAACGATCTATTCCTCTCTTTTAAGTTTGTTTCCTCTTGCACTAAGTAAGTCATGCTATTGTTTCGAGAAAACTAAAAATTGCCTTATCCACTGCAATACCTTCTCGTAGAGCCTGTTTAAAAAGGGTCAAGCGGGTTTCGGGCTACCCTGGGCGACCCTGAAACAAGTCCCAAAAGTCCCGCTCTCTTGTCGTGATGCATGTGCCCGATTTCACGTAAGTTGAATTTTCAAGCAGCCTCTTTGAGAGTGGAAGCGCGATCGTACTCCCACTACCACAACTCCCACGGTGACAAGTTCCCCTCAGCAAACACAACGAGTTGGGTTCAGATAGCGGAAGGTCTATTTTTAAGTGAAGGCGATTCTCTTTAAGACTCTGTCAACAGTGCGATTGTCGATCGGCTGGGACCAGCGCTGGGTCAGGAGCTGTTTGGCTACTTGCCCGTGTAAGGCAGCAAAGTAGCGCGAGAGGTCCTAACCATTGATTTTTGGCTGCGCCAAATAAATTCAGATGGAGCGATCGAGCCTAGGTTTGGAGTCCTGTGAGCCAGTCGCCGAGGGTGCAGCGACCAATGCCGAGGGTGTGGCAGACGCGAGATTCCGAACGCGGAGGTCGACACCAACAAGAGCATTGAGGCGGGGTCACTCGCTATCGGTCCTAGGATGTGAGCCACTGGGCGTATCAGATTGGCTCGCGATTATACCCGAATCAGCCCATCACTGCTATAAAGCACGTGAAGCTCATACTGCCAATTTGTAGAACGAACAGCAGCTTAACGAGACTTCCATCACGGAACCCATCAATACAAAAGCTTCCGCAACCATTTTTACCCGGGTGTCTTAACTATCTCCGCTTTGGCTCGGAAGTTATAGCCTGCCAGGACCATCCAACTCACTAACCGAACGCAGGCTAAACCGACAAGACCTATAAATGAGGACGAAAAACCCACCAAAATCAAACCCGACCAAAAAAGTCGGGTTTATTTGACTGTGGTTTTGGTCTGTGTTAGCATCTGGCGCAATGATGTAGAAGCGGCAGCGAGCGAGGAACATTCCACTATGACCCAGGCAATTCCGGCGACGAAGCAAACAGCTACCTTTACTAAATTGGTCTCTAAGGAAGGCGGCGTCGAGTACGACCTCAAGCCGATCCACGTGTGCGAAGAAACCTTTGCGCCGCTAGAAGTCCACTATGACTACGATGCTATCCGCCGTCAGGTCAGCCGCGAGAGCATTGCTGCCGGTCCAAATTCCATCTGGCGCTACCGCGCGTTTTTGCCCGTTGCCAGCGAAAACCCGATTGATGTTGGTACGGGTATGACGCCGCTGCTGAAGTCCACGCGTCTTGCTCGTCGCCTGGGTCTTAAAGAGCTTTACATCAAGAATGACGCCGTCAACATGCCCACCCTGAGCTTCAAGGATCGGGTGGTTTCTGTTGCGCTAACCCGCGCGCGCGAATTCGGTTTCTCTACGGTTTCTTGCGCCAGCACCGGCAACCTCGCCAACTCTACGGCCGCGATCGCCGCTCATGCCGGTCTCGACTGCTGCGTATTTATCCCTGCCGACCTGGAAGCAGGGAAAGTCCTCGGCACGCTGATCTACAGCCCAACCGTGATGGCGGTTAAAGGCAACTACGATCAAGTCAACCGCCTTTGTAGCGAAGTTGCTAATACCTACGGCTGGGGCTTCGTGAACATCAATCTGCGCCCTTACTACTCCGAAGGGTCCAAAACCCTAGGCTTTGAAGTTGCCGAGCAACTCGGCTGGAAGCTCCCCGATCACATCGTCGCTCCGCTGGCATCCGGCTCGCTGTTTACCAAGATTTACAAAGGCTTCCAAGAATTCGTGAAAGTCGGATTGGTTGCTGACAAGGCCGTCCGCTGCAGCGGTGCTCAGGCTGAGGGTTGCTCTCCGATCGCTCAAGCCTTTAAAGAAGGACGCGACTTCATCACGCCAGTCAAGCCGCAGACCATTGCCAAATCGATCGCGATCGGCAATCCGGCTGACGGTCCCTATGCTCTCGACGTGGCTCGGAAAACCGGTGGTAACATCGAGTCCGTCAACGATGCCGAAATTATCTCCGGTATCAAGCTGCTTGCCGAAACGGAAGGCATCTTCACCGAAACAGCTGGTGGCACGACCATTGCCGTTCTGCAGAAGCTCGTCGAGCAAGGCAAAATCGACCCCGACGAAACGACAGTTGTTTACATCACCGGCAACGGACTCAAAACCCAAGAAGCCGTCCAGGGCTACATCGGCGAGCCGCTGACGATCGAGCCAAAACTCGACAGCTTCGAGCGCGCCCTCGAGCGCTCCCGCACTCTCGATCGCTTGGAATGGCAGCAGGTGCTCGTCTAGTTTCGGTTACTATCCGAACGCAACCGGTTGCGGGGCGATCGCGCAGAGCCAGCGATCCGCAACCGGTTGCTCGGCGATCGCCCCGTGCGTCGCCCGCAGTTTGACGCATTGCTTCCAGTACGCAGTTCACGCACCCGGATCCAACGATGGCCGTAACAGTCCTAATCCCGACCGTTCTCCAGAAGTTCACCAGCGATCGCGCCACGATCGAAGTCGAGGGGGCAAACATCCTCGAGCTAATCGACGCTCTAGAGCAAGCCTGCCCGGGTATCAAAGCACGTCTCTGCGATGACAGCGGCAAGCCGCGTCGCTTCCTCAACTTCTACGTCAACAGCGAAGACATTCGCTTCTTGGACAACGAAAAAACCGCGCTTAACGACGGTGACGAAGTCAGCATCGTCCCGGCAGTGGCTGGGGGCTAGCAGCGATCGCGATCGCTGCTACGCTAAAACAAACCTTACGACCGAGTAGCAAATCATGGCTGAAGAGGCAAAGCAACCTACAGCAAAAGCTGCCAAGAAAGAAAAGCCACCTGCTATTGAAAATAAGCCGCTTCCTGAATTTGCTGCCGAGCACCTCATCCCAGCTCTGCGGGATGCGTTTCGAGCAGAAGGGATCGAGAACGTCGACCTCGAGTTCGTCGAAGGCGTGCTGCCGTTCGACGGTGCGGACCCAGAAGAAGATCGCTGTCAGTACTTGCTCGGCAACTGGAACGGTGGCGATCGCCGCTTCGGCCTCTACTTCCTCGATAGCAACCTAGTGGGGAATAAAATCTTTACACATGCATCTGGTGGGACACAACCGAGCGAGATTGAGTCTTTCATGATCGACGAGCGCAAGGTAACCTTAGGGCTGTTAGTGCTTTACGTTATGCAGCGCCTCAACGGTCAGAAGTGGCTGTCACCCAATTGATTGAAGCTTGCTCTCAAGCCAACCAGAACGGACCCCCCTTTGCGGGACCGACCCGTTGCAGTCGAGCATTACATCTCACGAGCGCCGTTTGTACTACTTCAGCTCAAGCTGTACTAGTCGGGCATTCTGGTAGTAATGTCCCAATATCTGCTGGTAACTGACACCCTGCTGTGCGAGGTAAAACGCCCCCCATTGGCTCAAGCCAACGCCATGCCCGAAGCCGCGACCGGTTACATAAAACTGACTGCCGTTCGGCATGACCCGAAACAGGGTGCTCTTGAGGCCGAGAGCCTTCCGCAGAGCTTCCCCTGAAAGCTGCTTCGTGCCCAAATCCCCAACGATTTTCGCCCTCACGATGCGGCCGCGTGGCGTAGTTTGCTCGGGGACGAACTGTTGGATATTGCCAACGCCACCGATCCGCCGCGTCAGGTCGCCACTGGAGAAAGTCTTCGTCCATTGAAACTCAGGCGAGGTTTGGTCGTAATCGACAACACCGCGCAAATAAGGCAGTGGTGTGAGCCACACATCTTCGACATCCTCGGTGTGACCGCCGGAGGACGAGTGAAAGGCCGCCAAAATCGCCGTACCGTCGTAAGTCAGAACTTGTCCGGCCGTGCTGTCCGCTGCTTGGTGCGTGGTCGTTGCTTCCGACGACACACCGCGGTAGACCTGCGTCAGCGTCGTCGTCCCTATATCGAATAACTGGTTGTGCGCTTGCGAGCGCTGATAAAGTGCGTAGGAGCGTGCGGCAACTGCTTGAGCTCTGAGGGCTTCGAGCGGCCAGCTTGCCACCATTTCCGCCCCAACTATGCTGTAGAGATACGCTTCGATGTCGACGTAGTTCACTGCCGTGACGCCGCTAGCGTTCCCCAGCAACCGCACTCGACCGCGATACCAGCGATCGCCAATCCAGACAAAGCCGCCATTATGGGGCTCAACCCACAACTCGCCCCCCCGCCATTGCCCGAGCACCAAGCCGCCGCCACCGGATTCGGCATGAAAGGCTCCCATCGCATCGAGCTGACCGAGGGCGCGCCCGGACCCATCACGGACAGTCGCTGACGTCGAACTCCCGACGCGCACGCGAGACGCGCCCTGCCGAATGCCGACGCGCAACTCCACAGCTGCCTCCGCGGCAATCGCGCTCGCCAACCAGACCAACAATGCCAAACCGAGCGAGCGTTGCAGGACGAGCACGCGCAAACCACTTAGACGTGCTCGGAAATCGTATAGCAGCTTCCAGAGATTCACTACGTACGCTCCTCAACACCAATTTGGGTCGACAATCAGCCCCCGCGATCGTGAAGCATCAGGAGTTGTCACCGAACAAATCCGTTTTGATGTATTTGTATCATGTCAGCGGCAGGCAACGCCAGTAGGCATTCTTAGCGGTGGCTTTGACTCGCAATGATACCTAAGAGTTCCCAGCAATCTCCCCTGAAAAAGCGCTCTTTTCGGTGAAAATTCATAGAAAATGCCCTCTTTTCACGACCGCCCATATGAATTTGTATCGATTTATACAAATTGAGCGAGATCCACGCCTTATCATCCTGATGCCAAATGGAGCGGCGCTCCGCGCGATTATATTAGCGAGGTTTGAAGAGACGTATGGCATGGCGAAGACTGGGTCGGCGGAAGTTTTTGATCTATGGTTCGGCAGCAATGGGAACGAGCTTCCTGCTCAAAGCTTGCGGAAACGGCGAGCAAGCTGCTCCTGGCAGCGAATCCGGCACCGCTTCAGGAGCACCCGATGCAGCTAGCGGTAGTGGCGACACGATCAAAGTTGGCATCCTGCACTCCTTGAGCGGCACGATGGCAATCAGCGAGACGACCGTCGTGGAAGCTGAAAAGCTTGCAATCAAGGAAATCAACGAAGCAGGGGGTGTCCTCGGCAAGCAGATCGAAGCCATTACCGAAGACGGTGCCTCGGACTGGCCGACGTTCGCTGAGAAGGCAACAAAGTTGATCGACCAGGATAACGTCGTCACGATCTTTGGTTGCTGGACCTCTGCTAGCCGCAAAGCTGTCAAGGACGTGTTCGAATCCAAAGACCACATGCTCTGGTATCCAGTGCAGTATGAGGGTCAGGAGTGTTCGAAAAATATTTTCTACACGGGTGCGGCACCCAATCAGCAAATCGAGCCTGCTGTGAGCTGGTTGCTGGAAAACAAGGGCAACCAATTCTTCTTGGTGGGTTCGGACTACGTTTTCCCCCGTACTGCTAACACCATCATCAAAGAGCAACTCAACGCTCTCGGTGGCGAGACGGTTGGTGAAGACTATTTGCCCTTGGGCAACACCGAGGTTACACCGATCATCACCAAGATCAAAGCCGCCCTGCCCGATGGTGGCGTCATCTTCAACAGCCTCAACGGCGACAGTAACGTGGCGTTCTTCAAGCAGATGCAAGGAGCGGGACTGACGCCCGACAAGTATCCCGTGATGTCGGTGAGCATCGCCGAAGAAGAAGTTCGTCAAATCGGACCGGAGTTCCTGGTAGGACACTACGCTGCGTGGAACTACTTCCAGACTGTCGAATCGCCGGTCAACGAAGCATGGGTGAAAGCATTTAAAGACGAGTACGGCCAAGATCGAGTGACCAACGACCCGATGGAAGCGGCGTACATCATGGTCTACCTCTGGAAGCAGGCGGTAGAGCAAGCCGGTACGGCCGACAACCTCGAAGCGGTGAGGGCGGCAGCCGTCGGACAGAAGTTCGATGCGCCCGAGGGGCTGGTGACGATGAATGCCAACCACCATATCTCCAAGACGGTTCGAATCGGGCAGGTGCGCGAGGATGGCTTGTTCGACATCGTCTTTGCAACCGACGGTCCGGTCGAACCACTGCCGTGGAACCAGTTCGTGCCGGCTACGAAGGGCTTTGGCTGCGACTGGACCGACCCGGCTAAGGGTGGGAAATACCAGGTCGAAGCCTAGGCACTTCCGAAACGCGCGATCGCCGACCGGGCGATCGCGTGGCGTGGGCGGCAGTTCGCCCCTGAGTGTTTCGACCGGTCGGGCAAACGCCGGGTCGAGCGACGATCTTGCCGAACGTTCGGTGCAAACGTTGCCAGCGTTCGGCAGTGCAGGAGAAGTGAATAAGTTTAGAAGGCGGCAGATGTGAGGGCAGCAAGTGCTACCGCTATTTGAAGGGATTTTCAACGGACTCAGTATCGGTGCGGTTTTGCTCGTGGCAGCGCTGGGTTTGGCTGTCGTGTTCGGGTTGATGGGCGTCATCAATCTCGCCCACGGCGAATTCATGATGCTGGGTGCGTATGTCACGTTCGTGGTTCAAAACGTCTGCAAGCCCCTGGGCGACCCGTGGTATTCCGCTTACATCATCATCGCGTTGCCGATCGCGTTTATCGTTACGGCAGCAATCGGGTTGGCGCTCGAACGCGGGGTGATTCGCTTTTTATACGGAAGACCGCTGGAAACGTTGCTAGCGACCTGGGGCGTGAGCTTGATTTTGCGTCAGTTCGTCCGCAGCGCCAATGGGGCGATCGCCCTCGGAATCGCGATGTTTTGCCTGCTATTGTTTGGCGGGCTGTGGGTGCTACAACGACAAACTGCCCTGGTGCAGCGACGCAACTGGGCGATCGCGATACTTTCGGTCCTCTCGGGCGCGATTGCCGTGGGTGCTGGGGCGATCGCAGCAGGGGGCGGCGAAACCTGGGCGCGACCGTGGTTTAGCGCGCGCAACGTAGATGTAACTCCGCCGGAGTGGCTGCGGGGCGGCATCCCTCTCGGCGATTTCCAATTGCCTTCCGCACGCCTGTTTATCATTGCGTTAACGATTGCTTGCTTGGTGGGAACCTATTGGTTTCTGAATTGCTCTCGCTGGGGCTTGCGCATTCGTGCGGTTACGCAGAATCGCAACATGAGTGCTTGTTTGGGGATCCCGACGCGTACGGTTGACGCCCTTACATTTGCGCTCGGGTCTGGGTTGGCTGGACTGGCCGGCGTTGCTATTAGTTTGCTCGGGTCTGTGGGTCCTAACGTCGGTCAAAACTATATCGTCGATACGTTCATGGTGGTGGTGGTCGGCGGTGTCGGCAAACTTGTCGGGACGATCGTGGCGGCTTTGGCGATCGGCACGCTCAACTATCTCATCGGCTCCGGCACCCTAGCGCTGCTGTCCTCCTCGATTGCCGCACTGCAACCGCTGACCGACTTCTTTACGTTTTTTGCCACGACCAGTATGGCGAAAGTAATGGTGTTTGCTGCAATCGTGGGGTTCTTACAGTTTCGGCCGTCGGGCATTTTCCCGCAGAAAGGGCGTACGGTTGATGCGTAGCAGCCCTCATCACGCGCCGCATCTAGCAGCCGGATTGGTTGCTAGACCGCGCGCTGAATTTACTGGATTACTGAGTCGATCGCTAGGTCGACGCTGCATAGCATTCGGGGGAGTCAGGCATGTTAGAAGGAGTGACGCTGAAGGCACGAGCGCGAAAACGCCAGCAGCGCCAGAGACTGGCGATCGAGGCGATCGCGATCGCGGCAATTGTGTTGGTGCTGATTTTCGCGATGCCGGCTCTGCTGTCAGCATTCCGGCTGAAGTTGCTCGGACGTTTTCTGGCCTTAGCGATCGTGGCACTCGGGATCGATTTGATTTGGGGCTACACCGGATTGCTCAGCCTCGGTCACGGCATTTTCTTCGCCTTAGGAGGATATGCCTTAACCATGCATATCAACCTGCAGCTTCCAGAGGGCGAAATCCCCGAATTCTTTACGCTTTACGGTGTTTACGAGCTGCCTGGTTTCTGGGAACCCTTTCGATCGTTCCCAATTGCAGCGATCGCGGCCTTCCTGGTGCCAGCGGTCGTGGCCGGACTGCTCGGCTATCTCGTTTTCCGCA
Organism: Rubidibacter lacunae KORDI 51-2; assembly: GCF_000473895.1. Classification (NCBI taxonomy): domain Bacteria; kingdom Bacillati; phylum Cyanobacteriota; class Cyanophyceae; order Chroococcales; family Aphanothecaceae; genus Rubidibacter; species Rubidibacter lacunae. The sequence goes on from NZ_ASSJ01000083.1 coordinate 19,927, forward strand.
ACCGCATTCGCGGCGTCTACTTTTCGATTTTGACCCAAGCAGCGCTGCTGGTCTTTTTCAACTTCTTCAACGGTCAGCAAAAGCTCATCAACGGCACGAACGGCCTCAAAACCGATACCGACCTAATCTTTGGAGTCGCTGCTGGTTCGGACTCGGCGCAGTTCGCGTTTTACGTGGCAACAGTGCTTTTTCTGACCGGTACTTACTTGCTCTGCCGGTGGTTGACTAGCGGTCGCTTTGGACAGCTGCTTATTGCCTTACGCGATGACGAAAGTCGCGTACGCTTTTCGGGCTACAACCCGACGGGGTACAAGGTATTGGTGTTTGCCGTGTCTGGGGCGATCGCGGGCATTGCCGGAGCGCTGTACTCGGTCCAGTCTGGGATCATTACGCCTGCAGCCATGGAAATCCCCTTCTCGATCGAGATGGTGATTTGGGTAGCTGTCGGCGGGCGCGCGACCCTGGTTGGTCCGATTCTCGGCGCAGTTGCGGTCAACTATGCCGAAAGTTTATTGAGCGAACAGTTTCCCGAAATTTGGTCGTTCTTTCAGGGCGCTCTATTTCTCATCGTCGTGACCGTTCTGCCGCAGGGTGTCGTCGGTTGGGTCCGAGACACGGGGTGGACGGAGTTGCGATCGCGAATCACTGGCTCGCGGCGCCTCATTGCTTATCCCGAAGTGGACGCCAATCCAGTTGTGCAGAAGGAACGTGAAGAGGTCGGATAGGCAAGCTAGAGTTGTTGATTTTTTTGGGGACTCATGCTGACTGACATATCTCTGAAAACTGCATGCAGTCATGCATGACTGCTCAGAGGGCGAGTACAGGAAAACCAGATTTCGTTGTCATGTCTATCCCGAGCTTTCTTGGAAGCAAAACAGGGCTCCAAGTCAACTACTGACAGTAGCACAGGCGTGGTCATGCCAAGGTTTAGTGGACAGTTCAGTTAAGTCGCTTGTGCGGCTTGCTCGAAGTTCGCGGGCGTTGCGGAGACCAGGGTCAAGTGCTATCGCTGCCGATTGTAGAACCTCTCGATTATTCGAAGATTTTGGACTTTGCTTCCTCATTGTTGAGGGAGTCGGTCTAATACACCAGCTCGTTTTTAAGCTTCGCAAACAAGCTCTCCACTTCCAGGTTGTCCCAGCAATTACCCCGCCGACTCAACGACTACTCTATGCGGTACGCTCCCAACCAGCGCTGGTATTCCTTCGATTCCCATTCCCCTAATGGCTTCACGCCGGAAAGCGTGATGCGACGACCCGTCGTGGTCTTCAGTCCGAAGCGACCCTCATCTTCCGTGATGTAGCGGATACGACCTTTGAGTGGCTTCTGCCCCAACCGGTGCGCCCCGAGCAGTGACAGGTCCGCCCCTAAGTTTTTTTTAAAGCCCCACGCCGCGCTTGACTCTGCCGTCGATGGCGCGGTCGCGGGACCTTCAGTTTCACTTGCAGCCGGTAGCGCACCAAGTGATGGACGGTGGCGTAGTCGGCCTCGACACCCAGTTAAGTGCGCAGCCATTGCTGAATCTGCGTTTAGCGCTCGAACCCGCCCTCTGGGTCCAGGAGTTGCTTCTGGAGGCAGCGCACCGCCCAATCGGGGATGACACGCGGACGACCGGGGCTAGCAGAGCGCGCCAGCATTTGTGGCAGACCGCCCTGGTGATAACGGGCCAGCCAGCGTTGGAGCGTGCCTCGATGTTTGCCCAGCACCCGCGCTGCAGCCGAGACCGTGAACTGCTCGGCTCGAATCAGGTAGAGCGCTCGCAAGCGCTCTTTCGCTGACGGCTGCTTCTCCGCGCGCAGCAGTGCCTGGAGTTCCTCGGTACTCTCGCGAATTTCAACGTGGGTGACGCCACTCATCAGAATTTCCTCAGGTCGGTGTTCCTAGTTCTAGCATCCGATTCTTACTTTTTTCAATTTGGCATAAAAAGGAATTCGCGCTCTGCGCGAGAGCGATCCTAGATCTTGCTGGAGCGGGCTTTGCTCAACCTTCTATCGCTGCCTCCATGAGCGCTAGGCTTCAGCCCGTTCTCATCAGCGACCGCCTCGATCGAAGATTTGTTTCAGAGACTAGCTTGCTTGGGTGCGAACGGTTAAAATGTTTTAACAAAAAAATTCTGCAAACTTTAACTTTGCAATGGATTAATTATGAAGAAGATTGCAGTCATTCAAGAAGCCCCCTATGTTCTAGACAAAAAGAATACCATAAAGAAAGCAGCAGAGATTATTGAATCCGTATCAGAACAAGGTGCGGAACTTATAGTCTTTCCAGAAGCGTTCATCCCTGGATATCCCGCATGGATATGGCGACTAAGACCAGGTGGTGACTGGGGAATCAGTGAAGAGCTTCATGTTCGGCTACTTAAAAATGCAATTGACCTATCATCAAACGATCTCGAACCAATGCTCGATGCAGCCAAAGAAAAATGCGTCACAGTAGTTTGTGGGATTAACGAACGGGATAATGCGAACAGCCAATCTACAATTTATAACTCGGTGATAACAATTGATACTCAAGGCCGAGTTGTTAATCATCATCGTAAACTTATGCCAACCAACCCCGAACGCATGATATGGGGGTTTGGAGATGGGCATGGTTTAAATGTGATTGATACTCCTGTAGGAAAGATTGGCAGCCTCATATGCTGGGAAAATTACATGCCTCTAGCAAGGTACTCTCTATATTCACAAGGGATAGAAATATATATAGCGCCAACCTATGATAGTGGGGAGGCATGGACCGGGACCATGCAACATATTGCAAGAGAGAGCAAGTGTTGGGTTTTGTCTTGTGGTGTAGCCTTGGAAAGAAAAGATCTACCCAAGGACTTTCCTGATATAGACAGACTTTACCCCGCCAATGAAAACTGGATTAATCCAGGAGATTCTCTTGTTGTATCACCAAGTGGAAAAATTGTTTCCGGTCCCCTATCTAAAGAAAAAGGATACATTGTTTTAGATATAGATGTTGAAATAGCAGCCACTTCAAAGCGGTCTCTGGATGTGGCGGGGCATTATTCAAGGCCAGATGTATTTAATTTACAGGTAAATAAATCTCGGCAATCACCTACGCACTTCAAAAATTAGAGTTTAAAGGGCTGCTTTTACGCTACGCTCCAAACATGCCATAAAGAGTAACGTTATGTCGCGCAAATCATGGAGGTACGGGCTTTTTTCTGCTTGACTGAAAAAACTTACTGCGTGGCGAAGGTATAACGAGAAGCTTGAATTTCGAACCCCAGCCATAGTAATAACGGCGATGCTCGTGCTGCCGTCGTGACGCTTGCGCCAGCTCAGGATCGGTTTTTTGACACGCGATCGCAATACCTTTGCCGTCACTTCCACGGCGGCACGTTCATCGCAGCAAATACACCGGGGTTTTTCGATCGCGCTTCTGACTCCGCCTCGACAATATGAGTGTGGCTGAGGCAGTTTTCTGAGATACTGCTCGAAATGCCACGCTATCCCAGCACGCACCATCTCAGTTTCGATCGCGCTTCTGACTCCGCCTCGACAATATGAGTGTGGCTGAGGCAGTTTTCTGAGATACTGCTCGAAATGCCACGCTATCCCAGCACGCATCATCTCAGTGTTGACTGATTCATCCCCCAAAAAATCGTAGCGATGTCGGTTCTTAACGGTCCTGCTCTATCGGCGCGATCGCGCCCTCCTTCCTGTCAGGTAGCAGCGATCGCGGGGAGTCTTGCGACGCCTCTCCAAGGGGCTGGTCCTTGTCAGGAGGTCAATTTTGCAGAACCAGATCTTTAGCTCCTGCGACCCCTTGGTAACTCCCATCGTGTAGCCCACATATTTAGAGCCGATCTTGACCTGCTAAACCTCCTGCGTTTGCTCTAAAGAAGACTACGCGATTGCACGCGGTTCGCTGGCGCGGATCTCGAGCTCAACTGGCTCGCGCTTGAGAAACAGAGTGGCAGCGAACGCGCTCCTCAACGACTTGGGTTGAAGCCCAAGAGAGGCTCGCAGACCGGTCGATCTCTTACTGCGTCCCCTCCGCCACGCCCTCTGCATCGGGGTCGATCGGCGGGTCGTCGCGATCGATTGCGAACACGGCCAGCCCTTTAATCGCCTCAGTTGGTACATCGTGCCCCCGGGCGATCGCCCGTGACTACTCCTGCTGCTCCTCGTAGAATGTCGCCGCCAAGAAGTCTTAGGGGTTCGGTTAGTAATCGCGCTCGGACGCTGGCTCCAACGGAGTTCTGGTTGAACCGACCGAGGCGATCGCGGGCGGATGTTCTAACGGAACCGGTCCGAGAATGCCTTTGCGGAAATCGTCGAGCAGCTGTCGGGCCGCACGCTCTATATCAGCAGAGTAGCGATCGCGGGCGAGTTGGTGCAGGAACGACTCGCCGGTCATGGCACGAGGGTCGTAACCGTAGCGGGAGAGCAGAACCTCGACCTCGCCCAGTTCCGCGAGCATCTCCACCATCGCTGCCGACACGCGCTGGTTGTCGTAAGCAGCTTCACCGATATCCTCACAAATTGCTAGCTTCAGCGCGGCGACCCGATCGTCAAGCCGCGGTGGAATCACGCCCGGCGCATCCAACAGCTCGATTTCGTCGGAAATGCGCACCCATTTCAGTTGCCGCGTTACGCCCGGCCGCCGCGCGCTTTCGACCACTTTGCGTCCTACCAAGCGGTTGATCAACGCCGACTTGCCGACGTTGGGAAACCCCAAAACGACTGCCCGCACCGGACGCGGGCGCATGCCGCGATCGCGCCGACGTTGATTCACGGACGCACCTGCTCGTTGCGTGGCTTTAACAAGGGTTTTGATGCCGCGACCGCGTTGGGCGTCAGTTAGATAAGGCGTTTCGCCTCGGGCGACAAACCACGTTTGCCAATTTTGCAAAACCTCTGGCGGAACCATGTCCGTACGGTTGAGCACCAGCACGCGCGGCTTGCTCCCGATCCATTGCGGTATGTCCGGATGGTGCGATGCTAGTGGCACGCGCGCGTCGAGAACTTCCAGCACGACATCAACTCGTTTGAGCTGCTCCTTAAGCTGGCGCTCGGCACGAGCAATATGACCGGGATACCACTGAATCGTATAGGTGGACACGAACTAACAAGGAGGCGGTGCGCCTAGCAATTCTAGCGAACTTGCCTCGCGCCCCAGCCGATAATCGTGCGGTTTTCAAACAACGCCTCTCCAGCCTGGCAAAACTTCGCTAGAGAGCAGCTGCGCTAACTCGTCTCTTGCCCTAGCTGTGACCCGAAGCACCCGTCGAACAACCGCAGCGCTTGGGAGCTCGCTTGGCCTGGAAGCACCGGCAACCCGCCGATTCGAGTACGCCAGAAACTCGCGTACACTGTGCGGTGATAGTTTTGAGTTCGCACCCGTGACCGATCCGCGCAACCCCGCTCCCACTGTGGATATCATCGTCGAACTTGTCGATCGCCGCGATCGCCCGATCGTGCTGGTCGAGCGACGCTTTCCGCCCCACGGCTGGGCGCTGCCCGGCGGTTTTGTCGATTATGGGGAAGCCGTGGAAACTGCCGCCCGTCGCGAATCCCGCGAGGAAATCTGCCTTGACGTGGATTTGATCGAGCAATTCCAAGTGTATTCCGACCCACAACGCGATGCGCGCAAGCACACGCTCAGCGTTGTCTTCTTGGCAGCCGCCACCGGCACGCCCCGCGCTGCTGATGACGCCAAGGCGATCGCGATTTGCCCCGTCTGGGAACTGCCACGGCCATTGTGCTTCGACCACGCGCGTATCCTGCACGACTACCGCCGCTACCGCGACTACGGCATCCGCCCGCACTTGAGTTTTCCTTAATAGATATCTTCTTTTGGGTAGATAAAGAAGACGCGAATCTATTCGGAGTCAGCCGCTCTGCGTCGCGGTCGAGACGTTCGACGGCAACGCAGCAAGGGCAATTGGCGCTCTAGAATCGCGATTTTGATGAAGGGAAGGACGTCTGGGCACCTCGAAAAATTGCCAGATTGTGGCGTGCCAGCGGCTGAAATGCCCATGCTCTCGAGCCGACCTTCGGTCTCGAGCGAATTAATCGAAGTATCCTTCTAACGATCGGTTTCATCTATTCTCAAGTCTAGAAAGCAGGTGCCGGAGACAAACTCGCCCAGCGATCGGTGCTGCTGCGGTCAGCGATCGACGAATTCGATGGCAATTGTGTACGGGGCACCTGGAAAAATTGCAGGATTTTGGCGTAAGGCGGCTGAACTAAACGTGTTGTCGTTCAGACCTTCGGTCTTGAGCGAATTAATTAATCGAGGTGCCCTATAGTGAGGCTGTCAACCTACTGCTTTCCTGCAGCTGCCACAACCGATGGTGACATCTTCGCTTCCGCAGCGCTTTGCCAAGTTTCGTAGTGGTTGGCGGCACGTTGATTGGTCGTTGTTGCTGCTGTCGATCGCCTTGGTAGCTTGGGGCGGACTGGCCATTCGCAGTACCGAAATTGCCGATCGCTCCGACTTCGCGTTGCAGCACTGGATTCTGGGCGGACTCTGTCTGCCGCTCGTGCTGCTCGTTGCGCGCTGTCGATACGAAGTCTTAATTCGCTGGCACTGGTTGACTTACGGATTGGTCAATGCCCTGCTGGTCGCTGTGATGGTTGCCGGCGTAAGCGCCAAAGGTGCACAACGTTGGATTCCGATCGGCGGCTTTAACATCCAGCCGTCGGAGTTCGCCAAACTCGGCGCAATTGTCACTTTAGCGGCATTGCTACACGCGAAACCGGCTTCGACGCTGCCGGCACTATTTCGAACGCTGTTGGTGGTTGCCGTCCCCTGGGGATTGGTCTTTCTGCAGCCGGACTTGGGGACATCGTTGGTGTTTGGCGCGATCGCCCTTGGGATGCTGTACTGGGGCAATGCCAAGCTGGGCTGGTTGGTGCTGATGGTATCGCCGTTAGTGGCTGCGATTTTATTCAACTTGTATCTGCCGGGATGGTTTGCTTGGACGGCATTGATGACGTTGACAGCCTGGTTGACACTGCCGCTGCGCTGGATGTCGGCCCTGGGCGCGCTGGTGGTTAATGCCCTCTCGGGCGGTTTAGGTATCTTATTGTGGAGAGTGCTTAAGGACTATCAAAAAGACCGCCTGATTTTGTTTCTCGAACCGGAACGCGATCCCTTGGGTGGCGGCTACCACCTGATTCAGTCGCGGATCGCGATCGGGGCAGGCCAACTCTGGGGACGAGGGCTCAACGAAGGGACCCAAACGCAGTTGAACTTTATCCCCGAACAACACACGGATTTCATCTTCAGCGCGATCGGGGAAGAGTTGGGATTCATCGGCAGTATCGGGCTACTGGTAATCTTTTGGTTGATTTGCACGCGACTGGTCTTCATTGCCCTCAATGCAAAGGAGAATTTCGGGTCGCTCCTGGCAGTCGGCGTCCTGTCGATGCTGGTGTTTCAAGTCTTTGTCAATATCGGCATGACGGTCGGACTCGCCCCAATTACAGGCATTCCGCTGCCGTGGGTGAGTTACGGGCGTTCGGCAATGGTGACCAACTTCCTCGCGATCGCGCTGGTGGAGTCGGTTGCCAATCACAGCCAGATCCGCTCGTTTTTCCAATCCGGCGATTAGCGAACGCGCCCGTCGAACGGGGTGGGCGGAAGACTAACCGCGGTGTCCCGTGACGATATAGGTAACGCGCTGGCCGATGTTGGTGGCATGATCGGCCATGCGTTCGAGGTGGCGGATGGCCAACCCGAGTAATAGAAACGGTTCGATCGGACCCGGAACGTCGCGGGTTTGGGCGAGCGCGCCGTAGATGCGATCGTATGCGTCGTCAACCGTATCGTCCATTTGCTTGACCCGGCGGCCGGTAGCGACATCGAGATCGGCTAGCGCCATCAAGCTAACAGCCAGCATCACCTGCGAGTGGTTGGACATGGACTCGATCTCGGCCATGTGCGGGTTCGGCGGATATGGAAATAATTTGAGGGCAAGCTCGGCGAGATCCTCGGCATAGTCTCCGATCCGTTCGAGGTCGCGCACGAGCTGCATCAACGCACTCAGCAGTCGCACGTCTTCTGCTAGCGTTGCCTGCAACGACATCAACATGGCGCAGTCGCTTTCGATCTGGCGGTAGTAGCGATCGATTTCTTCGTCCAGCGGTTTGATGTGCTTGGCAGCCGCCAAGTTACGTGCAAACAGCGCCTCGTGGCTGAGGCGAAATGACTGCTCTACAAGCGCCCCCATGCGCAATACATCTTGCTCCAGGCGTTTCAGACTGCGCTCGAAGGTGCGATCGCCGCCAACATTACTATGTGCTGACCAATCCACGGTTCCAACATCGAGATCGTTGGTTTGCTGGGACACCATGACTATAAACCATGCATCTCTATCTTAGAAGCCGTTTAAAAAGTCGAGTTCCGGAAATCGGGTACATACCTTGCAAGGAGAGAATAGGGACTTTAAAGCTTCTCTAAAAATCTCTCAGAGTAGTCTGATGTCAAATTCGCATATTTACTCGCTGTATCTGCATCTTCAGATGAGGATGTGCCAGGAATTGCTGCAATCTGACTCGGTTAGTGTTCGGGTTTAGTAGGATATCTGCCCGGACCCTTTTCACCTAGTCTCTGAGCTCGACTTTAGCCGTTAGGTGGCGTAGCAAACAAGTTAGACCAGCACTCCCACAGTTCTTTCCGTACTTTTTCCGACTACCTGCCAGCGGGAGACCTGCGCAATAGTTCCGCCGCCCATTGCTGCCGCGGCACTAGGCCCGGCGCATCAACAAATGTCGGTTGCTCCTCGCGGTTCCACGCTTTCTGGGGCAGTTCCCAGTTGCCGTCTGTCTGGCTCAGCTGCGCTTGCAGCACTCCCAACGAAATAGACCAAGTAGGGTTTGCTCAAAAAGGCCGGAATTCTCTCAATGAAAGGATCTCAGCGTTTTCTGTGACAGAAAAGTGCACGGTGATAGGCACCAGAGCCTTATAACCCTTACACTTAGGCTGAGATTCCGTGGCAAAAAGCTGGGGCTAGATAGTAAAAGCCTGATTCCATAAACTCTCTGCCCCTAAATTCGATTTGTGGACTTTTCAGCGAACCCCAAGTAGCGGGGGGTGGCGTGCGGGCAATCGCTTGCGGAGACCCGTGCCGCTAGCTCTCGACTCCAAGATGAGCGGGCACTTCCTTAAATGCCACTGATAGCTGCCAGCCCCACCGGAACTACTTCAAGATTTACGCCGCCCGTTGGGACCGATCCATATAGGAAAACAATAGGAAAACACTTTGTTCCCCTGCCCATAAAAGCAATCGACCCCACCGGCGGGTGAGGTCGATAAATAACCTAGATCGGCGATAAAACCGAAGCTGTCTTAAAGAGCATTACCTCGAGGCAGAACTTCCTCGGGGAATACTAAGTTCTCATGTGGCTGGTCTTGCGGTGCCATCCACGCCCGCAGTCCTTCGTTCAAAAGGATGTTCTTCGTGTAGAACGTCTCGAATTCCGGGTCCTCCGCCGCGCGGATTTCCTGCGACACGAAATCATACGCCCGCAGATTCAGTCCCAGTCCGACTACGCCTACCGCACTCATCCACAGTCCCGTTACCGGCACGAACAACATGAAAAAGTGCAACCAGCGCTTGTTCGAAAACGCGATTCCGAAGATCTGGCTCCAGAATCGGTTCGCCGTCACCATCGAATACGTCTCCTCCGCTTGCGTCGGGTTGAACGCTCGGAACGTATTCGAATCCTCGCCGTCCTCGAACAGCGTGTTCTCAACCGTCGCTCCGTGAATCGCGCACAGCAGTGCGCCCCCCAGGATGCCAGCTACGCCCATCATGTGGAACGGGTTCAGCGTCCAGTTGTGGAAGCCCTGAAAGAACAGGATAAAACGGAAAATTCCCGCCACCCCGAAGCTCGGCGCGAAGAACCACGACGATTGCCCCAGCGGGTACATCAGGAACACGCTCACGAACACCGCAATCGGTCCGCTGAACGCAATCGCGTTGTACGGACGGATGCCGACCAGACGCGAAATCTCGAACTGACGCAGCATGAAGCCGATCAGACCGAAGGCACCGTGCAGGGCGACGAACGGCCACAGACCGCCCATCTGGCACCAGCGGGTGAAGTCCCAGTTAGCTTCCGGACCCCACAAGAAGAGCAGGGAGTGACCGAAAGCGTCAGCCGGGGTGGAGACGGCAACGGTGAGAAAGTTGCAGCCTTCGAGATAAGAAGACGCCAGCCCGTGGGTGTACCAGGAGGTGACGAAGGTGGTGCCGGTCAACCAGCCGCCGAGCGCCATGTAGGCACAGGGGAACAGGAGCAGACCGGACCAGCCGATGAAGACGAAGCGGTCGCGCTTGAGCCAGTCGTCAACGAGGTCGAACAGACCCCGCTCCGCGACTGGCCGCCCTACTGCAATAGTCATTGGCTCAGAATCTCCAAATCTTTATGAGAGCAGAATGCAGTCACTTACAGCCAAGCCCGGCTTTCAATACCACCAATTGGCACCATTTGAGCCGAGTATTGCAGAGTGTTTACGATTCTTTACTCAACTATAATAATCAAACTGCCAAGGTATTTCCACTGCGAGTTCGATCTAGATCGAGGGATTGCGCGGGCGATCGCGCGATCGGAGGGCCGCTAAACCGCAAGCCAGCAAGCCAGCAAGCCCGTTTTCTAGCGTTACTTGTGGCTGCGGGTAGGGCACATGTCTTTTAGTCGGCGGGCGAGCATTGCCATTCGTATGCTCGAATCTGAAGAAAACCTAAGGAATGAGAGCGGGCAATGTTCTTAAGGGAGCTAGGGTTCAACCCGCGATCGGCTCTAATCCTTGCCAAAGCAGGAGCTGTGGAGATACTAGCAACGCAGCAGACCGCTGTTTTGAGAGTTTGAGGTCTGTGGCTAGAGTTCGATGTCTGTAGCTAGAGTGTGAGGGTAAGCTCGAACGCCCTGCGGTAATCGGCTCGGTCTCGAGCGAGCGAGGTCCGGTTGCAAACAGGCTGAGAATCATGGCATCCGAACAACGAGTCCGCGAGTATTTGGCCTGCTGGTTTCAGCTCGGCAAACGCCTCTTGCTGAGCAACGGTCGCGAAGCCTATTTGCCCCACCCGATCTTCAATGGCAAGGGATACTCGCAAGATTTCGAGCGCTGCTGGCAGCTTGCAATCGCGCCCGAAAGTGGGATCTGTTACCTCGAAGGCACCGACTACGCGCTCTCCGAGTTGCTATCGCCGGCCTGGGAGCTCCCCAACTGTGTCCGCTGTGAAATGCCGCTTCCGGTTAAAGTCTTAGGCGTTCGATCGCCTGGATGCCCCTGCGCAGATTTGTTGGGCTGGCCCGACCCCGATCTGCCGCAACCGCATTTGCCCGGTGACAGCCGCGAGCACTTGCAGCGCATCCGCGATCGCGTCCATGCCCTTAGCATCGGCCTTGCAACTCAAGCAAGCGGTTCGCTCGAGCGTATTATCCGCAGCTCCCCTTCCTCTAACGTAGAGGACGGGGTTTAGACCGTATAGTCCTCATGTTTCGGGCGTAACTCTCTGGGTACGGGGTTTAGACCGTATAGTCCTCATGTTTCGGGCGTAACTCTCTGGGTACAAGGTCGAGCGTCACCAACCGTCAAACTATTATTTAGACTTAATGTCTAGGCGAGCGCTCGGCTATAGCAACGGAAAGGTTAGGCAAGACAATCTCCTGAATGGAAGTCCCGCCTTTACTTAGTCGTTCAAGATTTGAAGTGTCCGAAGCAGCTCCCGAACTTCTGTATCTGCTTCCTCGAAGTAGCGCATTCGGTTACAGAGTCTGATTTTTGTCTCTTGCAGAAACGAATTCTGTCAGTTGGATGCACGGCCGATTCCACGGACAGGCAGCGCAAACCAGCTCGGTTCGGCAACGAAAATTATCTGTCGAGGGAACCCAATTTCACTTCGTAATCGGTTGCGTAATCGTGCAGTAGACTGCCGATTTGCCGGACGACCTCGCTGTCCAGCACTCCGATCGCTCGTCGAGAACTGACCCCCTCGGGACGGTCGAGGTGGTGGGAGACGGCTTCGCGCACGCGTGTCGCGATTAGCTCGGATAATTCTTCTCTGGCACGCTGGTATTGGTATTCCGCCCCCTCCTCAGTTGTGGCGTAGAGCGGTGGTAGGCGATTGAGCGCGTAAGCGGCAATGTCGCCGAGGTCGAGGGCGCGATCGCTCGTTGCCTCGATTTCGGCGGCGCGGGCAAGAGCTTCGCCGAGCACGAGTTCTTCCATCACATTGATAAATTGTTTGCGGCGGGCAGCCACGACGCTACCGACCATCAGCGCGCCCATCAATTGGTCGAGAGCGGCATACTCTTGTGGAGTGAGTTCGGGAACGGCTTCGCAAATACGCCCGATTTCTGCTTCCATAGCAGGCGTGAGATAACCGCTTCCCAAGGCCTGTTGGACGATCGCTTGAATCCTCATAATTGCCCGTAGAACGTTCCGGCATCGCCGAATTGTAGGCGGATGTTCCTTGCCCTAATTTATAAGGTTTGCCGGTAATAGCAGTTTCCAGCGTTTTTGGCAAGTTTACATTTAGTTACCGGTTGCTCGACGACTTTGCAGCGAATCGTCCTTGCAACCGATTCAAAGCATCTTGAATTTCCTTGACGCCTCGTTTAGTCGATGCCTTCGTAACGCCAGGGTACCGGATCGACAGCAGCACCGTGTACGTACAATCCCCAGTGCAGGTGAGGACCGGTGGAAGCGCCGGTGGAGCCGATAGTGCCGAGGCGCTGCCCGGCTTGAATGAAGTCGCCCTCGCGCACGTCAATGCTATTGAGGTGCAGAAAGATACTGATAACGCCCTGACCGTGGTCGATGCCAACGGTATTACCGTGCAGCCGGAACCCTTCGGCAACGGTGCCGACGAGAGCAACGCGACCGGCAGCAGGCGCGACGACGGGCGAACCCGTTCCTGCAGCGTAGTCTACACCGCGATGGTAGTAATCTCGAGCGAAAACACCATTGTAGTAGCGCTGAACACCGTAAATTGTCGAGACGCGTCCGGCGCTCGGACGCAGGAACGGTCCGTCCCAGAACTTTTCAGGACTGACGATTTTTTTGAAGGCGGCAACGCGATCGAGTTCGTGTTGGGTGGGGTCGGTGCCGCCCCCGGAAAGCGTGATGCGTTGGACGGGGAAGCTGCGATCGCTTACCCATACTGCGAGGTTGCGAGCATCGCCGTCACCGGTCACGCGCAGGTTGCTGCGGCCGGCAGTATCGAGGGGGGTCGTCGGCACGAGGGCGCGGTAGCGGTTTGGCCCGACGGCAAAGGCTGGATATGAGCGATCTTGCCAGTAAACATTTGGGGGCTCATCCGTATTGGTAAGGATTTCGACAGAAACGGTCGAGCCCAACTGCGGTATTTCCGGGGCAATACGAACTTCGAGTGCACGGATTGGGGAGGGTTGCGAGACAACTGCAAGGCTGCCAAGGAGTCCGCAGGCAAGTTGACGTAAAGTCATGGCGGGTTTAAGTATTGTCGAGCGCGCTGGGATATGGCTACGGAAGGGAGTATCCGGACACCGTCCGGTTGAAGTCCTCGTCCAAATGGAAGTCGTTTTGGGCTTGAAGCGATCGAACCAGCTCCTCAACTGCTATAACTGCCGGGTTAGAGATCTGCCGGGAATAAGCAAGCGGTTTAGCGTTAGGCTTCGAAATCCTCCGGCTCGCCGAGATTGCTGCCGGCCGCGATGGTGGCGATCGCCTGCTTCCAGATCAAAACGGTTTTGCCGCTACTGTCGTTCAGCAATATGGAGACGGTATCTTGCCAGGCAACGGTTCCGGAGAGCTTATTGTTAACGAGCAACTGGATTTCGACGGATTGCTTGTCGCGAATCAGCGTTTGGATGAAGCGCGTGCTCGGCAAGCCAGTGTCGAATTCGGGCATGGGATTCCTCTTTTTTAGTGTGTTCTGGGCGACCTAGTCAGGAGAATCGATCTAGCTTAAGAATACAGATATCGGTTTGGATATCGATTGAAAGTTTGAGTGCGAGCATGTTCAGCTCATCAGGTCGCACCGACCCCTTTAGGAACAGTTCTGAGGAAACTTTAGGATGGCGACAGGGTTTGCAAAGTATCACGGTCTCGGGAACGATTTCATCCTGCTCGACAACCGCGACGCGCTCGCGCCGCACCTTAGCCCTGAGGAGGCAGTGCGCTGGTGCGATCGCCATTTTGGCATCGGGGCAGATGGCGTTATCTTCGCGCTGCCGGGACAGGCAGGTTCGGACTACAGCATGCGGATCTTTAACTCAGACGGCTCTGAGCCGGAGATGTGTGGGAACGGCATTCGATGTCTGGCGCGTTTTCTGGCTGCGCTGGAGGGGTTGGACGAAACCGCATCAGTCGGTAAGACCTATCGCATCCACACCTTAGCCGGATCGATTACACCGCAACTTGCTGGGAACGGTCGGGTCGCGGTAGATATGGGACCCCCTTACCTATTACCAAGACAAATTCCGACGACCCTGGCAGAGCCGGAAACGCGGGCGATCGATTGTCCGTTGCGCGTCGGCGATCGCGAGTACGCCGTCACCTGCGTCAGCATGGGCAATCCCCACTGCATTATCTTCGTGCCGGATGCTAGCGCGATCGCGCTAGAGGACGTCGGTCCGCAGATCGAGCATCATCCAGCATTTCCGCAGCGCACGAACGTCGAGTTCGTGGAAATTGTCCGGCCGGACTACCTCAAGGTGCGGGTGTGGGAGCGCGGGGCGGGCCCAACGCTAGCTTGCGGTACGGGGGCTTGCGCAACCGTGGTCGCAGGCGTTCTCAACGGTAAGTGCGAGCGCACGTGTACGGTGGAGCTGCCGGGGGGTCCTCTGGCGATTCGTTGGGCTGAAGATGGCGATGGGCATGCGTTCATGACTGGTCCGGCCGAGCGAGTGTTTGCCGGCAAATACGAGGGCTGATGGCATACTACCGGCTGAGGCTGCGCTTCTGGCCGACGCTGTCAGTGGCAATCGGAAAATTGCAAAATGCGATCGGTGCAGGTGCGGCTCAATGGCTAACTGGTTCAGGGTCACGACTTTAGACGTCATGGCGGGCGGCTGGTTCGAGGCGATCGCCCATCGGCAGCATCAAGTAGGTGTTGGAAGGGATACAGGTTGGGTGGGGGCGGCAATGGGGTCGATTCGGATCCCACCGAGGCGATCTCGCGTGTTGGCAGCCCGGACGCGATTCCAATTCGATACCGTCCTTGCCGGTAGCGCGACCGAGACGCCCGCAAGCAGGGGCGTGCGCGTGTTGCCTAGCGAGACCAGCCGGTCAAACTGCCCTGCTGTGACGGCGATTGGACTGCCGCTCGTCCCCCCATCGTCCGACTGTGCCCGATACGATCGCTGGACGATGCCGAACGCAGTTGCTTTCAGACAGCGGGCTTAAGGTTCCCAGACCCTGATAGGATCACTCACTAACATCTCGAAGCATGCCGAGCGCTCAACAAGTTCCTATGACGACCAAACAGCAAGAAACGATCGCTCCCCATGGCGGGCATCTGGTCAACCGCGTTGCCAGCCCGGCTGAGAAAGCCGAATTCCTCGCCCAGCAAGATACTTTGCCCCGCCTGCAGCTCGACGATCGAGCCTTCTCCGACCTCGTCATGATCGCGATCGGCGGCTTCAGCCCTATCCAGGGCTTCATGGAACAACAAGACTACGATCGCGTGGTTGATGAGATGCGTTTGGCAAACGGGCTGCCGTGGTCGGTTCCCGTCACGCTCTCGGTTGATGAAGACGTTGCCGAAACCCTTGAAGAAGGCATTTGGGTGCGTCTGGACGATAAAACCGGTCGCTTCGTTGGCATCCTGGAACTGACTCAGAAGTACCGTTACAGTAAAGCCCACGAAGCCATAAACGTTTACCGTACCGACGAAGACAAACACCCAGGCGTTGCCGTCGTCTATAACCAGGGTCCGATCAACCTGGCTGGACCGGTCTGGTTGCTAGAGCGCGACCCGCACCCGCTGTTTCCGAAGTATCAAATCGACCCAGCGGCAGCGCGCGCGCTGTTCGTCGAACGCGGCTGGAAAACCGTCGTCGGCTTCCAAACCCGCAATCCTATCCACCGCGCCCACGAGTACATTCAGAAGTGCGCTCTTGAAACGGTTGATGGGCTGTTCTTGCACCCTTTGGTCGGCGCGACTAAAAGCGACGATATTCCTGCCGACGTGCGGATGCGCTGCTACGAAATCATGATGGAGCACTACTTCCCTCAGGATCGGGTGATCCTGGCGATCAACCCTTCGGCTATGCGGTATGCCGGTCCGCGCGAAGCGATCTTCCACGCCCTGATTCGCAAAAACTACGGATGTACTCACTTCATCGTCGGTCGCGACCACGCTGGTGTGGGCGACTACTACGGCACCTACGATGCCCAACAGATCTTCGACGAGTTCGAACCGAACGAGTTGGGCATCGTTCCAATGAAGTTCGAGCACGCATTTTACTGCAAACGCACCGGGCAGATGGCTACCGCCAAGACGAGCCCCAGCGGTCCGGAAGACCGCATTCACCTCTCGGGTACGAAGGTCCGGGCCATGTTGCGCAAAGGCGAGCTGCCGCCGCCGCAGTTCTCCCGTTCCGAAGTCGCCCAGGAGCTTGCTCGCGCTATGCAGGCCCAAGCTGAAGCTCAGGCATAGCTCGCCATCGCCCGTGCCGACAGCACCCCGCCTCCTGCTAAGGGCTCCATTTAAATACTTGCGGTGAGGCTGAAAGACGTGACCGGCGCTCGGAGTATTAGGTGCACGTTTGCCGATACACCCGATACATCATTGCTAAAAAGCCAGTTGCTGCGGCCCGCCGGGCGGCAGCAGTCCCTAAACTTCAACCGGACAGGTGCGGGGAAATTGCCGAAGTCAATCCGGAAAAGTCGGTTCGGTTTTTTCCTGGTAGGCTGATAGCTGTTGCACGGAGCGTGGGGGACGAGCATGAAGCGGCGGGCGTTTCTGCACGGAGCGGGACTTTCTCTGCTGGCCTTAGGCAACGGCGATCGCATTCTCCAGCTCCCGGCGCGCTGGCAGCGGGCAGCTGCCGTGCTTGCCGAATCGTCTGCTCGCAAGCTTGCTTTTCTCGTCGGCATCGATCGATACAGCCACCTCCAGCCCCTGCGCGGTTGCGCGACGGATGTGCAACGACAGCGTGAGTTGCTTCTGTCGCGTTTCGGGTTCCAACCGTCGGACGTTCTGACCCTGACAAACGAGCAAGCCGAGCGCGAGGCAATTGAAACTGCCTTTACCGAACACCTGATCGAGCAAGCACGCACTGGCGATGTGGTCGTCATTCACTTCAGCGGCTATGGCTCCCAGGTACCGCTTCACACAGGTCAGATTGCGGATTCGGTTGCGAGTCTGATTCCAGTCGATGGCAACGCCGGTCAATCAGGAGAAACCAATCACCTTTTGTTGGAAACGCTGGCACTTTTGGCGCGATCGCTGTCGACTGACAAGGTCACCCTCGTTCTCGACACCAGCCATAACAGCAGCGGTCAAACACTCCAAGGCAATTTGCGACTGCGTGCGTTACCCGACCCCGCGCGAGTCGCGGTAGCGGCGGACGAGCTGAACTATCGCAACACCCTGCGCCGCAAGTTCGACTCGCCGATGCAGGCCTTGCTCGAAGGCAACAAGCTGCTACCGGGGCTGTGGCTGACCGCAGCTGGTGCGGGACAACTGGCAGCTGAAGCTGAATGGGGAGGCTTTAGTGCCGGTTTGTTCACCTACACCTTTACGCAGGCCTTATGGCATGCGGTTCCTGCCAGCAGCGTACAGATCGATCTCGCGCGCAGCGCTCAAACCATCGAGCGGCTGACCGGGCGGCTTCAGCAGCCGCAGCTTAGCGGTCGGGCAACGGCTGGCAAACCCCTTTATGCTTATTACTTGCAGCCTGACGCGATTAGTGCGGATGGGGCGATCGCGGCGATCGAAAAAGACGGCACTGCCGTCGTCCGCCTCGACGGACTGCCGCTTCCGGTGGTGCGCGAGTACGGATCTAAGTCGCTGCTGGCAGTTGTTGCTCCCGACCGAGAGGGACCGATCGCCCGACTTAAGGTCAGCGCTCGCGAAGGTGCAATCGCTAAGACGCAATTGTTGGAGGAAAGCGAACGAGATCTCCTTGCTGTCGGACAGCGCGTGCGCGAAGCCCTGCGCGTCTTGCCCCGCGACCCCGGTTTGACTGTCGCGCTCGATCCCGAACTCGGCCGCATCGAACGCGTGGACGCTACGAGCGCGCTCAATAGTTTCCCGGAAGTGTCTGCGGTGGTCGCAGCTGGGGAATCCGCAGCAGATTGTTTGTTTGGGAAGGTGCCGGCGGTCGAAGGCGGCCGACGCAACAGCATTTTGGACAGCGGCTACAGTTTGTTTTCCATCGGCGGCGTGCCCTTTCCTAACTCAGTGGGAGCGCAGGCTGAAGCCGTTAAGTCAGCTGTTTATCGTCTCGCTCCCAAACTCAAAACACTGCTCGCTGCCAAGCTGTGGCGGCTGACTGCCAACGAAGGGTCGTCGCAGCTGGGCTTGCGCGCGACATTAGAAGCGATCGCGCCCGACAAGCGCCTACTCCTGCGGCGGCAAACACTGCGACCGCTTTCCCCTCCCTTTCCCGATGGTTCGCAGACCCCGTTAGCGCTCGCGAACAACCGCCTACCGCTCCTGTCAGTGCGGGAGCAAATTTGCTATCGGGTCGAAAACTACGACGAACGCCCGTTGTATTTGCTGTTGTTGGGGATCGACTCTGGCGGCAACGCGATCGCGCTACTGTCGCCGCAGCCCGACTCTGCCGATGCAGGCGGTGCGGCAACCTTGAACGACATCACCATTGCACCGGGAACAACGCGCCTGCTCCCCGATCCTGCCGCAACGTCCTTCGAATGGATTGTCCCCGGACCGGTCGGCCTGGCAGAAATTTATGTGATTGCAAGCACGGCTCCGTTCGAGCAAACCCGCGGCGTCTTGGCTGCCACACCTCATCCGCGCGGCGAAGGCGAGCGGATTGTCGACCTAGATGACCCACTTGAGGTCGCTCGCGCCCTCCAACAAGACCTCCAGTCCGCCGATGCGGAAGCCTCAGCAACGGGCGACTCCACTACCTACGCCCTTGCCAGCAATTCTTGGGCAACGCTCGGTTTCGTGTATCAGGTCGGATGAGCGTGGGACACAGCAGGGCTCTATCTGGACAAGCTTGCTGATATGCGGCACCACATGGAATCCCGGTGATGCTAGATTTGGAATGCTCACACCGTATCGAGTCGAGCCTGCTTGCATCGGCTCCCCTCGCAACGGTCGGGTTCGCTTCAGCATGGATAGCGCAATGAATAGTTCGACTGCCGCCTCGACCGTTGCCGACTTCATGACCGCCGACCCCGTCGTCGTCAATCCCGAGACGCCGATTGGCGAGGCGATCGCGTTGCTGGCCCAGAAAAAGGTTGGCGGATTGCCCGTCGTTGATGCCGATGGCTCGCTCGTTGGGGAATTGTCCGATGGCGACTTGATGTGGCAAGCATCGGGGGTAGAAACTCCACCCTACGTGATGCTGCTCGACAGCGTGATTTATCTGCAAAACCCCGCTCGCCACGATCGCGAAATCCACAAAGCGCTTGGTAGCACCGTTGGCGATGTGATGAGCGATCGCCTGCACTGCATTGCTCCCGACCAACCGCTATTCGAAGCTGCCCGGCAAATGCATCAAAAGGGGGTTGCTCGCCTCGTCGTCGTCGATAATAAGCGCGTTGTCGGGGTTATCTCCCGCAGCGATATCATCCGCTCGATGGCTGAAGAGAGCTAGCCTACGGAGTGACACTGCCACCTGTCAAAATATCTTCTTATTTATTTCACCTCAACCGCTCAAAGCTGCCCGGCGCAATTAAAATCAGCCCGCCAACAAGTCGTGACGTGTGCTGCTCGAGACGCTTGCCAGAGCCTTACGATCGGTCGACCGATTTTTCGTTGCTCGGTTTCTAATCGCTAGTCTTGCCGATTGAGCGGCCCGTCGTAATCGAGATAAAGCATTTTATGGGGGCTGCCTCCGTTTGAGTAAACTTAGTAAGTAGCGGCGGCGACCGGCGCGATCGCGATCCAGCGACTGCGGTGAGAATTAACTGTCGCCAGCCTCAGACCGTGCTGAGAGTTTGATAGGAATCCCACTTAGGTTTCGGATCGGGAATAACCAACTGTCAATCCAGCCGCACATGCCGAATTTCCTGCTCGCCACCAATCGCGCGGGGCTGGCACTCAATATCCGAACAGACCGCCTACTTGGCAATCGGGTTATAACGTCTCCAAACCTACAGCAATTGCCACTCGGCAACGAACTCGATACAACCGGTGATGAATTCAACGGTGAGGCATTCAACACTGATAACTGCTGATGATTGACGATACTTTCTTAACCTTATAGGTCGTGGAGCTGAGTCCAGACAGCACGAAGCTCGAACCTGCTGAATTTGGTGGCAACTGAGTGCTCCCCCGGCGATACCACAAGCTAGTACGCGTGCTAGAGCAGCGGCAACCCGACCTTACCGTCCTGCTCGAATCCGTCCACAAACCGCACAACCTCGCAGCAATTTTGCGGACCTGTGATGCCGTTGGCGTACTTGAAGCCTTCGCCGTCCATCACAATCCCGAGGAAATCTTGCCGTTTTTTAGCGGCACCGCCCTCGGTAGCGAAAAATGGGTATTCCTCCATGCATTGCCCGACATCGATACCGCAATCGGGTCGCTCCAGCAGCGGGGCTTCCGCGTCTACGCGGCCCATCTTTCCGAACGGGCGATCGCTTACGACAGCGTCGACTTTACCCAACCGAGCGCGATTCTCCTCGGCGCGGAAAAGTGGGGGGTGAGCGATCGTGCCTTGGAACTAGTCGACGCGCAGATTGCGATTCCCATGGTCGGCATGGTGCAGTCACTCAATGTGTCCGTAGCCGCCGCTACAATTTTGTTCGAGGCCCGACGCCAACGACAGGCTGCGGGACTCTACGATCGCGTCCGTCTCGAGCCGGAAACCTATCGACGCCTGCTTTTCGAATGGAGCTATCCCAAACTGGCAGCGCAGGTCCGCGAGCGCGGAGAATCCTATCCGCCGTTAGGTGAGGATGGCGAAATCCTGGTTTGAGCGTTAAGAAGCGAACGATAAAATGGCCGGATAGAGCAGATTCCTAGCACGAACCGCGTCAATGGTTTGGAGGAGAAACTGAATTAATGGTAGTTAAAATTCGCAAGAACGAAGATGAGTGGAAGGAGCAACTGACGCCCGAGCAGTATCGTGTAACGCGTAAAAAGGGAACCGAGCGCGCCTTCACAGGTGAATACCACAACAAGAAGGACTCCGGCGTTTACAAGTGCGTTTGTTGCGATTTACCGCTCTTTTCGTCCGAAACCAAATACGATTCGGGCACTGGCTGGCCGAGCTATTGGGAGCCGGTTGTACCGGAGAATGTCCGCTACGAAAGCGATCGCAGTTTGTTCATGGTTCGTACAGAAGTCCTGTGTGCGGCCTGTGACGCCCACCTGGGACACGTTTTCGAGGACGGTCCGCCGCCCACGGGGCAACGCTTCTGCATGAACTCAGCCGCGCTGAAATTCGAGCATGACGCAACTGCTTCGGATGCTGCTGGATAAGGTGCTAATCATGGCAAATCTAGCGATTGCGTCGCGGACCTGGCAAGTTCGGTAGCGGCGCGATTGACGTAAGGGGAAAGGACATGACGATCGTGCGCCTCGATCCGGCAGCGATCGCGGCGATAGTGCGACGGCTGCCAATTGCATTAGAGCAATTGCCGGAGCCAACGTATCTGGTGGGTGGTGCCGTGCGAGACGCGCTGCTGCGGCGCGATCGCCACTACTTGGATTTAGACTTCGTCGTGCTGTCGAAATCGGTAGAAACGGCTCGAGCTATTGCCAAACAGCACCGAGCGGGCTTCGTCGTACTCGATGCAGAACGGCAGATCGCGCGAGCGGTGTTTGCCGAAGGCACGGCAGACTTTGCCCTCGCCGAGGGCGGCACGATTTCCTGCGATTTGCTGCGACGCGACTTCACGATCAACGCGATCGCCTTCGAGCTGAGGACGGGAACGATCTGCGACCCACTGGACGGTAAAAGCGACTTGGCGGCAGGTTTAATGCGGATGGTGTCATCAAAGAACCTTGCCGACGATCCGCTTAGGGTGATGCGCGCTTATCGTCAGGCCGCACAACTGGATTTCGCAATTGAGTCGCAAACGCTCTCGGCACTAAGAGAATTGGCACCGCGCTTGGTTGACGTGGCGGCCGAACGCGTGCAAACCGAGCTGGGCTATCTGTTGAGCTCGGCAGCTGGAGCACTATGGCTACAGCAGGCAGCCAGGGATGGCGTGTTGGCAGCTTGGCTGCCCGAGGCAACGCGCGACCACCGCCTGCTCAAGATCGCTGCCGTCGACCGCGCGGCACAGTGGCTCTGCAACTCGCCCTGGTCGGCAGTGCTAGATGCGCCAGCAACTGAGAAGCAACCGAACGCGATCGCGCTAGCAAAGCTCGCTTGCCTACTACCGTCGGATTCGCACGCCGCCGCCGAGCAACTGGCAACGCTGAAATATTCCCGTGCCGAGATTCGGGCCGTGACGGCTGCGATCGCCGCCCAACCGCTGTTGCAGCGACTCGCAACGCGTCCGCCAACGCCCCGCGACCTGTACGAGCTATTCCGTCACACCGGCACGGCGTTTCCCAGCGCGAGTTTGTTGGCAATTGCCACCGGCTTGGATGCAGAGGTGCTCGGACCCTTGCTCGTGCGCTTCCTCGACCCCAACGATCCGGCTGCCCATCCCGTCCCATTGCTGAGCGGTAAAGACCTGATGCGCGCGCTCGATCTGGCACCGTCGCCTCTGGTGGGGGAGCTGCTGACCGAGATCCAAATTGCCCGGATTGCTGGCTGTCTCGCGACGGCTGGAGAGGCACTCGCTTTTGCAGCAGACTACAGGGCGGCGGACTGCAGTAAAGTGTCAGAGAAGTATGAGTGATGCGTCCGAGCCTGGCTTGTATGCAGCGCGTATCGAACCGAAACGCGGCTGCTCGGACTCCCCTCGGACATCAACGGGACCGTTAGAAGGAAACCAGCAAAAATACTCATGGCGTCCATCCGCGAACTGCACGCGCAGCTAGTTGGCAAGCAGCGCTCCGCCCTCGAAATCACCGAAGCTGCCCTCGATCGCATCGCTGCTGTCGACCCGCAGGTCCGCGGCTTCCTTCACGTCACGGCCGAACGCGCCCGCGCTGCTGCCCGCGCCGTTGACGAGCACATTGCTGCTGGCGAAGACATTGGACTGCTCGCGGGCATTCCCATCGCCCTTAAAGACAACCTGTGCACTACGGGCATCCCGACCACCTGCGGCTCGAAAATTCTCGCTAACTTCATGCCGCCCTACGAATCCACCGTTACGCAAAAACTATGTGATGCGGGCGCGATCGCGGTCGGGAAAACCAACCTCGACGAGTTCGCAATGGGCAGCTCTACCGAGAACTCGGCGTTCCAAGTGACTGCCAATCCCTGGGATGTCACCCGCGTGCCCGGCGGCTCCTCTGGGGGATCTGCCGCCGCCGTAGCGGCCGGTGAATGCGTGGTTGCACTTGGGTCCGATACGGGCGGTTCGATCCGCCAACCGGCAGCATTTTGTGGCGTTGTCGGTGTTAAACCGACATACGGTTTGGTATCGCGTTATGGCTTAGTGGCTTTCGCGTCATCCCTCGATCAGATCGGCCCGTTCGGGCGCAGCGTTGAAGATGCTGCCATTCTGCTCGGCGCGATCGCCGGCCGCGATCCGCGCGACTCCACCAGTCTCGACATCGAGATTCCCGATTACACCCAGTTTCTCAAGCCCGAACTTAAAGGCTGCAAGATTGGCGTCATCTCCGAAACCATTGGCGACGGCATCGATGCTTCCGTCAAAAATGCAATGCAAGCCGCGATCGAACAACTGAAAGATCTCGGCGCAGAGGTGCGCGAAGTCTCTTGTCCGCGCTTCAAATACGGTTTGCCTGCGTACTACATCATCGCGCCATCGGAAGCCTCGTCAAACCTAGCGCGCTATGATGCCGTACGTTATGGCTTGCGAGCCGAAGGAGCCGACAATCTTTTGGGCATGTACGGTAAAACGCGCGCTGCCGGATTCGGTGCCGAGGTCAAGCGCCGCATCATGCTCGGCACTTATGCATTGTCTGCCGGGTATTACGATGCTTACTACCTCAAAGCCCAGAAAGTACGGACGGCAATTAAGCAGGATTTCGAAGCAGCTTTCGCGGACGTAGACGTCCTTGTCACGCCGACCACACCGTCGACAGCATTTAAGACAGGCGAGAAAACAGACGATCCGCTCAGCATGTACCTGTCCGACCTCACCACCGTGCCGGTGAGCCTCGCCGGGCTCCCTGCCCTGAGCATTCCCTGCGGCTTTGACGCGCAGAATCTCCCGATTGGGATGCAGCTTATCGGCAATGTCTTGCGCGAGGACCGCATCTTTCACGTCGCTCACGCTTACGAACAAGCTACCGACTGGAGCGATCGCTTACCAGAGCTTCAGGAGCTTTAATTGCCCTCTAGCTTCCACTCGAGCCAAATTGCCCGCGCCGGACTGCGATACCGTTCATGACGCTACCCTTGCTCGAATTCTCGCTTGCGATCGCCCCGATCGCGTCCGCGTCCTACCTCGGGATTTGCTTAGCATTGCGAGCATTTCAGCACCGGCTGATCTTCGTTCCTTGCCCAACTGTCGAGCGGTCGCCAGACGATCTCGACGTTCCTTACGAGGAAGTCCGCTTGCCTGCCGGCGATCGCCCCGCGGATGGCTACGTCTATGGCTGGTGGTTGCCCAATGCCGATGCAAGCCTCCCCACGTTGCTTTACCTGCACGGAAATGGCGGTAACGTCGGTACCAACCTCACCCGTGCGGTCGGCTACCGCGACTTGGGGTTCTCGGTGTTGCTAATCGACTATCGCGGTTACGGTCGCAGCCCCGGTCCGTTTCCCTGCGAACGTCAGGTCTACGCCGACGCCGAACTGGCCTGGACGCATCTAGTCCGCGGGCGCCAGCGTCCCCCAGAGAATATTTACTTGTACGGTCATTCCCTCGGCGGTGCGATCGCCATCGAACTAGCCATGCACCACCCGGAACTGGCTGGTGCGATCGTCGAAGGCTCGTTTACCTCAATGCTTGAAATGGCTCGAGCGACGCAGCGCTATCGGTGGCTGCCGCTGAAATGGCTCGTGACCCAGCATTTCAACTCCGTCGCAAAGCTCCCGAACCTCAACGTGCCGCTGCTATTCGTCCACGGTGCTGAGGACGATGTGGTACCCGCCTGGATGAGCAAAGAACTGCACGCTGTTGCTCCCCCACCGAAAACCCTGCTAGTTGTCCCGGATGCCGACCACATCAACGTTCCGAGCGTTGGTGGCGAGACATACCTTCAGTCCGTCCGCGATTTCATAGCGCGCACCGAGTCGTCGCTTTGTGGCGCGCCTCCGGTCGGTAACCGGTAGACTTCGCGTCCCGTCGTCATCGCGAGTTATTCGAGCAAAGCCACTTGTTCGTGCGAACTTGTTTGCTCGAACCGCTATTGTTTGCACGTACAGGTATTGGCACGTACTAGCGAACTCTACAGACTCCAAATCGCCTCAACCTCAGCAGGATCCTGATAGTAGTCAGTCGAATCCTGGAGCGGCGCATCTACAGGTGCTGGATACGAGTCAATACTAATGGAAACTCGGTTGGTGTCGGATTAGATTGAGGAACTCTTCGCGTGTCTTCTGGTCGTCCTGGAAAACACCAAGCATGGCACTGGTCACCGTCCACGAGCTTGGCTTCTGCACGCCGCGCATGACCATGCACATGTGCGTTGCTTCGACCACAACAGCCACGCCGCGCGGTTCGAGAATCGTCTCCACCGCCTCGGCCACTTGGCGCGTTAGGCGCTCTTGAACTTGCAGCCGCCGAGCGTACATCTCGACAATGCGCGCTAGCTTGCTCAGACCCACTACCTTCTGATTTGGGATGTAGGCAACGTGCGCTTTTCCTAGGAACGGCAACATATGATGCTCGCAGAGGCTGAACAGGTCGATATCGCGGACGAGCACCATTTCGTTGTGCCCCTCGTCGAAGATGGCACCGTTTACCAGCGTTTCCAGGGATTGATTGTATCCCTGGGTCAGGAACCGCATCGCTTCTGCGACACGCTGAGGCGTCCGCAATAGACCCTCTCGCTCGGGATTTTCACCGACACCGACCAACAACTCGCGGACTGCGGATTTCATAACCCCCAGGGTAGCATCGACGTCGGCTTCCACCGGTGAAGGAGCGTCCGCCCGAACGCCCCCACCTTGACCGTCAGCTACCTGTTGCGCCAAGGCGCTAGCTTCGGCCATGGGTGAGATCTTGCCGTTCCCATTGCCGATGGATTGCCCTTTGCCGTATGACGCTCGAGCGCCTTTAGAACCGTTGGAACCGTTAGAAGCAGCCATTGTCATGGTTTGAGAGTTCGAGAATTGTCTCTTAACAAACCGCGCGAGCGCGGACTGGACGGGGCGCTAGAGCGCGCCTGCATTGGGCATGAGGGTCAGGTCCTCAACCACGGCCTGCGGGGACAGCAGCGCTGCCTGCAAGATGAATTGCGCGACGGAATCGGGCGGAAGCATGGCCGCCCGATTCAAGTCCGCTGCTACCGTATCGGTATCCCAGAGGGGTGTATTGACCGCACCGGGGCAAATTGTGACGACGCGCACGCCGCGATCGCGTTCTTCCGCGGCCAGTGCTCGCGACAATGCAACCAAGCCGGCTTTGCTGGCGCTGTATGCACCCCAGGTCGGGAATGGACTGCGCGCGGCAATGGATGCGATGTTGATGATGGTGCCGCCGCGCTTGCGCAATACTGGCAGCGCGCCTTGAATACATTGAAAAACGCTCGTCAGGTTGAGGTCTAGCACGTAACGCCACTCGGACAAGGGGGTGTCGGCGATCGCGTTGGTGTAACCGATTCCGGCATTATTCACTAGTACGTCAATGCCGCCACAGTCTGCGATCGCTGCTGCCACAGTATCTGCCACAACTTCTACCCGAGCTAGATCTAGCACATAAGTCCTAACGTCCACGCGATCGGTAACGTTGGCGACCGCGGCGCTCAGTTTTTCGTGAGAGCGTCCGAAAAGCGCAAGATCGATACCGGCGTTAGCAAAGGCCAGGGCAGTCGCTTTACCGATGCCGCTATTGGCACCCGTAATCAACACCCGCTGCGGTCGAGCGGCAGTCATAAGGTAAATCTCTCGCTTCAGTCCGGTCGCTCCGGTAGCCGCACGTCTCTCTGTAGACTGCTTGCGGTTCGTTTCCACGCTTGCTGATGGCTTAGGGAGTTCGCATGGTCTCCAGCTACGGCACCCGTTCCATCTGCGCGTTGCGTTCGTTTGTGCCGTTGCCACCCGCAAGTCTCGCTCATTCTAGCACCCTGGGATCGTGCCACCGCAATGCCTCTCAGGTCGAGATAGCGCGATCGCTGCCAGCGGCGTCCCGAGCTGCACGTTCCTCCACGCGACCCATGCGACGAAATTTCTCGTAGCGTAACTCGCGTCGCTGCTCGGGGGAGAGCTGCAGTAGGCGTTCGAGATCGGCAACGAGGACTTTCTTAAGAACGGCTGCCGCGGCGAGCGGATCGGCATGGGCACCGCGCAGCGGCTCGGGGATCAGACTGTCGACAATGCCCAACTCGCGTAAGTCCCATGAAGAAATGCGCAGAGCCGCCGCCGCTCGATCGGACTTGCTAGCGTCTTTCCAAAGAATCGCCGCACAAGCTTCAGGCGTGGCTACCGTATACACAGCATGTTCGAACATCAACAGGCGATCGCCAACGCCAATTCCCAGAGCACCGCCAGAGCCCCCCTCGCCAATGACCGTGCAAATAATCGGCACGTCGAACCCAAACATTTGCCGAAGGTTGTAGGCAATTGCTTCCCCTTGACCGCGCCGCTCGGCCTCGACCCCAGCCCAGGCACCAGGCGTATCGATAAAGGTCAAAATCGGCATCCCGAACCGGTTGGCGTGTTCCATCAGCCGTAGGGCCTTACGATAGCCGCTGGGGGTAGGCATCCCAAAGTTGCGCGCGACATTGTCCTTGGTGTCGCGCCCCTTCTGATGCCCGAGCATCACAACCGGCCGACCCTCAAGGCGGGCAATCCCGCCAACGAGGGCCGGATCGTCGTCACCGAGGCGATCGCCGTGAAGTTCTAGCCACTCATCGCAGATGGACTGAATGTAATCGAGCGTACTGGGACGACGCGGATGTCGGGCAAGCTGCAAGCGTTGGGATGGCGTCAGCGTCCCGAAAATTTCTTTGCGCAGCTGAGCTGCTTTGGCTTCGAGTTGCTGAATGTGCTCGGACACGTCTACATGACTGTCAGATGCTAGTTCGCGGATTTGCTCGATGCGCGCCTCGAGTTCGTCGAGTGGTTTCTCAAAGTCGAGTTGGAAAGTACGGCGGGACGAATTGGACATGAGCAGTTTGGCAGTCGCTGCGAGCGCGTCTACGGGGTTGAGAACGGTGAACCGGCAAAGGGGGCGCGGCGGCAATACCGTGCGGTCGGTGCTAGCCTCACGACTGCAAAGACAGCTACGCGCTCATCGCGACTGATTCGCAATTCAGGAGCGGTTGGAAGCCATGCTTGAGCGAAGCGGCACCGATCTGTTCCATCTTTTCAACTGTGATTTGATTGCGGCCCCAAGAAAAGTTTGTATGCCACTGCTCGAACTCCAATAACATGGCTTCGGCAAAGCAGGCAAACAGCTGGCGGCTGGGAACGTCCATTTCGATGAGGTGCATGATCTGCCAGTCAATATCGAGGGCGTGCTCGACAATACCGCCTTTGAGCACGAATACGCCTGGTGACTGTACCAGCGTGCTTAGGTTTTTCGGATAGCCGCCATCGATTAGCAAACAGGGCTTTCGCAGTCGCTCGGGCGAGATCGTTACCCCTTTGGGCATGCTCGCCACCCAAACGACAATGTCAGCGAGCGGTAAAGCCGACTCTAACGGCAAAATCTTCCCGCGTCCGAGTTCGCCCTGCAATGCTTGCAAGCGTTCTTGATTGCGCGCCACCAGCAACAGCTCGGCAACATTGGTTTTTGCATTCAGCCAACGACAGACGGCACTGCCGATGTCGCCCGTCGCCCCGCAGACAGCTACCGTTGCGGAATTGAGGTCGATGCCGATACGTGCGGCAGCTTGCTCGACTTGGCGGCAGCTAATGTATGCAGTATGCGTGTTGCCCGTAGTGAAGCGACTGTAGTCTAGAGCCACGTCGCGCACCTGCATTTTGTCCTTGAGATTGAAGTTCTCGAACACGATCGATGAGAATCCGCCGAGTGCCGTGATATCGATGCCGCGCTTCTGGGCACATGCCATGGCATTGAGAATCTTGCGGATTGCAGACTTGATGCGGCGGTTCGTCAGCATTTCCGGCAAGAAGCACGACTCAACGTAAAGTCCTTGTATGGTCTGTCCTGTCGCACTGGTCACGGTGATTTCATCGACCACCTGTGGCGGAGCGGCACACCAGAAATCCAATCCTTGGCCGGCATAATCTTCATAGCCGTAGTGACGGGCAATAGACTGGGCGTGCTCCAAGTTGGTCAAATGACCGATCAAACCGAACATGCTCGACCCTCTAAGACGGTTTAAGACTAAGAAAACATTAAGGACTCTAACGATATTACAGAAAAACTGCCGCTCGAAGCGAGCGGCAGAGACCTGAATCCAGATTTTGGGGTGCGGCCGCCATTCGCGGCAGTTGCGTTAGGCAGCAGCCAGTCCGTGGACGGACATGCGGGCAATCTCGCGGGCGTTGAAACCAATGTTGCTGAGAGCCTCGCTGTAGGCGACCATGAAGTCTTCGATCAGCTCCTCCTTGCCCATGCCGAGGACGGCAGCGTCGTCCTCAACTTGATTGAGCATCTGCCAGACGATTGGCAGGTTCTGCTTGTTCGCTTCTAGCAAGCGCTCTTTAACGTCCTCGAAGTGCTCGCGGAGCCAGACCTCACCGAAGTTGAGGTGCAAGTACTCATCTTTGACGACCCCCTCGGTGATCTTGCGCGCAAACGGGTCGGCAACCGGAATGTAGATGTTGTAGGCTGCGATCGCGAAGCACTCAATGATCAGCGACTGAATCAAAAAGCAGGCGACGACATCGCCGTCGGCAAGGGCCTGCTGGAAGTTGCCGTGGAGCCGGGCGAAATAGTCGCGAGCGAAATCCATATCCGGCGTGACGCTAAGGTTTTTACCGCAGGCTTGAAAACCCTTCATGTGCCGGCCTTCCATTTTAGCGAGCTGCGTAAGGTCCTCAGCGCTGTCGGGCAATAGCGTTGCGAGCTGGGTGTAGTTACCCTTTGCCTCCATCTCGCCTTCGATAACGATTGCGTTGATGCGGCTATAGGCATCTTTGTAGACATCGCTGTCGTAGTCGAGCGCCGTGCTCGCTGCAAGCTCTTGCATGAGTCGAATCTCTCCTTAAAATCTGAAATCTGACCTGCCGGCTGACTGGTGACGCTCTACGCTGACGGGTAGGTCGTCGTTGTTCTCTATGATATCGATCGCCGCCAATCTTAAAGGTGCATAACACCTACTGGATAATACCGTATGAACCGAACATATACCTAGAGCCAGCAGGAGGAGTTGTGATCGAGTTGCGTCAGGCACGTGGCGGTTGGCTGGGAGCTGCACTGTTATTGGCACTGCTAGTAATGGGAGCTGTGCTCGTACTGCTGCCGCTAGTTGTGGTTGTCCTGACATCGCTCGCACCGTCAAGTACGATCCCGAGCACGTTCGCGGCATTGCGGCAGCCAACGCTGGCTAATTACATTGAGGCATGGCACCGAGGCAGATTTCTGCTGGCGTTTGCCAATTCAACGTTGGTTGCGGGAGCGGTGATGGTGATTCAAGTTTTCACGTCGGCGCTGGCAGGATATGCGCTGGCAAGAATGCGTTTTCGCGGCCGCCAGGCATTACTACTGATGATTATCGTCGCGCTAGTAGTGCCGTTCCAGGTACTGGTAGTACCGATTTTCCTGGTCTTGAAGTGGGGAGGTTTAATCAACACCTACGGTGCGCTAATTTTACCGACGGCAGCAAGTGGGTTCGGGATCTTCTTAATCCGGCAATATATTTCAACGCTGCCTCCGGAGCTAGAGGAAGCGGCGGCCTTGGATGGGGCAACGCGCTGGCAAATTGTTTGGCAAGTATTGTTGCCACTCGCCCGGCCGGCACTCGTAACAGTCAGTTTGTTTGCATTTATCGGTGAGTGGAACGACCTCTTTAAACCACTCATATTTGCGACGCGCCCGGAGCTGAAGACGGTGCAGATAGCGCTTGCAGATTTCCAAGAGCAATTCACGAACAACTGGCCGCTACTGATGGCGGCAGCAACGATCGCAATCTTGCCGATTGCATTGCTGTTTTCGATCGTACAGCAGCAATTCGTGCGCGGGATTGGAACGACAGGACTAAAAAACTAGATCGAACGCATTCCCGAGTCGCGATCGAGGTTTTTTTGCACATTAGCTGCGGCAAAGATGTTTGCTTGTGAATTTTTCCACAAAGCCTGCAAACAACAGCAAAGCCGAGGTTTTTAGCCGTTTAGCATTCCTGACAAGCAGAGGCTATTAAGATTTAACGGCGGGACATGAAGGCTTACGAGCACCCTGTAGAGCTGTCAACATTACTCGACAAAAAATATTGGGAAAATGGGGTATACAAACGCCAACCAAGGCGATTGCACGTGAGTGAAATGACGATGGCTTAAGTTTGCGTTGCACGAGCGCCATCGCGTCGTCCTTGCTCAACCCATAAACGGCAGCGATCGCCTCAAGGGAAATGTTATCCTCACCGACTTTTAAACACGTGCTACCTGCCATGCCAAATTCGAATAATTACTCACCACAAAAAATAAGCTGGTGCTGAAGAGCTTTTGGCAATTTGGTTTAGATGATACTTTCCGGGACTTGTTATCGTCGGCAGAAAGGTTCGTGTTGAAATGCCAATGGCTGCAAAATTTACGGAGTTTGTGGCGAATGGTGCGTCAGTCTAGCAACCGCGTTTTCCCGATGCATATTCACAGCTTGGTTGCATCTAGACGCTCACCCCCGTCCCATTTACACTATTGCCATTGATGTCGTACTGTTCTTCTTGCTCTTGTTGGGGTGTTGGCAATGCGCTCGCGTGACTGAATTTGCCAAACCACCCTCTCTCTCGGGTCTAGAGTGCATTGCCTGCCTGTAACCGTTCGGTGGGCACGAAGATGCCGTTGCGGTTGTAAAGCACCATCGTTGTCGTCTCATTTTTCTCGAAGCCGATGCGATCGTAGAACCGCTGTTGGTGCGTTGTCATCAAATACACCCGTTCGACGCGGTTGAGGCGCGGGTGAGCCAAAACGGTTTCTACCAACTTGCCGCCCAGACCTGCACCGCGATAGTCCGGATGCACGATCACGTCCCAAATCGTGGCACGGTAAACGCAGTCGGAGGTGGCGCGGGAAAATCCGATCAAGCGATCTCCATCCCAGATGCTGATGACGGGGTCGCTATTGTCGAGTGCTACGCTCAGGTCGTCGCAGTGGCGGTCGCGCGCCCAAAACGCACATGTCTCGAACAACGCTTGCAATTGGGGCAAGTTAATGACATCCCTGCGATCGCAGAACTGAATGTGACTGCAGTCTTTGAAGGGCGTAGACATGGCGAAAAGAGGGTAGGTAGCAAACAGCGCAGCTAAGCTTTCGGCGTGGCGGCGATTGCTTCAGACTCGAATAGGATCCCTACTGCGCCTAAATTGCGCGTAAATTCTTTATCTTACAGTATAGAATAAAGTGCCTTTCGTTAATAAATCAACTGTTCTGCTCCAACCTTTGATGACAATTGCTAACATCTTGCCTCCGCGGCCGCGAGTTGGGTCCTGGCGCACTGGCAGCTTCTTCAATAATGCCTATGATGTCAGGGTCGGCACGAGGCGGATAATTCCAATAGGCTCGCTCTAGCCAAAATTCTTCCGTTTCAAAAATGGCGGTATTAATCAAAATGGAATTATAAATCAAGGAGAAACAGAGTCTGCAATGCCTTGAATGTAGTTAGTCACATATTCCTAAACATATGGCAAAAATTGGGAAAGTAGAATTATTTTTGTGCTGCCTGCAGACGTTAGTTCTTCGAACCCAAACTCTCACCGAGGCTACCCAGATTCGGTCATGCGCCTTTGCCTCAAAATGTACATTATCTGCATGAGCTTTCGAGCGATGAGTACGTAAGCTGCGCACGCATCGAAACTATCATCACGTAGGTCAACCAGGTTGGAGAACTGCTAGTTGATGTCTACGACTCAGAATTCACTTTTGAGGTGGGAGTGCTCGAAGATCTAGATATTGTATGGGTTAAAAAACAAAATCATATTAAACAGCCATTGATCGTTGCTATGCTGGGATGCTCGGATGAATGGTTGGGGACCATAGTGCGAGCAAGATTGAAGAGTTGTGGAAACAGGTGGAAAAGTAGAGGTAAAAATTTGACTTACCGGAAGGCTACCAATTACACCAGTGTTTTTTGACGATGGGGAGCAAGTTTTCCGGCAAGACTTATACCAATTTGCACAATGCTTAAAAAGATGAGGAAAAAATCTTTTTGGGTAAAGGAGTCCGTCGGTCATCTTTTGCAGCACTTCTTAGAGTTGGTATTACATGACGCAAGTTAAAGGGGAGGGAGAAGAAACTCAAACAAAAACTCGCGATCGCGCTTCAAAATGCTTTGCGACTCAAAATCGGGAGTGATGCTCAAGACTCCTCTCAAACTATTAATGAACTATTTAAAATATTGGGAGGAACCTGTGCCAGCTAGATTCATACTTTCATTCATGGTTAAGGTTTAAGGGGGCAATCCACGCCTTCTGCTGTCCGCATGGCACCGAGGATGGTCGAGACGAAGATGCATCGAGGCTTTGCAGGGCTGTTGGTGTGAACGAGTGTCACTCGACCCTGATCGCCGGGAGTTACCTGTCCGCGATCGTCAAAGTCAACGCTCCATTCAAATGGCGAGGAGTTATCCTCATTAGTCGTTCGATCGGTATCAACTTCTATGAACTCGGACAAACTAGTCCAACCGTTCGATGGAGGGTTATCAGGATCTGAGAAATAGGCATATTCTAAATCGCCATTATTATCCGCTCGAATGCTAAATCGCCAAGTACTTGCTGAGGCGCGCGCTCGTTCCTGAGCGCTGCGGATAGAGGCGTACAAGTCGCTGCGTGCAGCTCCAACTCGCTGATTTTCAACGAAACGGAGCCAATTCGCTGAGCCAATCGTTGCCAGGATTCCGACGATAACGATTGTGACCAGCACCTCCAGCAGCGTAAAGCCCGCATTAATTGCCGGCTGATGCTCTTTCGATTGCCGCTGAGATTTCAAATCAAGTTTCATGGCTAGTGTGAGTAAATAAGAATGGAGTGAATTTGAGGCAAGGAATAATAATCGATGTTCTAGCGGTCGAAAGCCAATGTCGATACGAGGCGATATCTTAAAATATCCTAAGCGATTTGCTAGCAAAAATATTCATAGCCGTATTCAAGCAAATATGTGCGTTGGGAAAAGTGAGATATATCACCGATCGCCGTTGCTCGGTGTAGGCGATCGCCCGTGTCCGAGCCGCTTAAGGCAGCGCGTGAGGTCCCCAAAAATCACCTGCAGACACCCTCTGGTGTACTACCACCTTCCGCACTGTTCCGAACAACTTTTCTTGCAATAGGCCCGATGCCGGCTTCTAACTACCCGAAACCGATGTAGATCCGCACCGGAAATTTTTGCTCCAGACATGGACGCTCGACGAGACTCAAGAGCTGATGCCAAACCAAGGGATTTGTCATTATTCTTCAGCTAAAACTAGCGGTCCGACCGGAGCGTTGATGAAGTGTTCGTAGGCGCGCCGCGAGAAATTGCGGATAAGCTCTTGGGCGCGCGAGTCGTTGTGCGGTCGGGCAACGAGAACGGCTGCTAAGTAGCGCTTGCCCGTGGGTAGGTCGATCGCGCCAACGTCGCCGACCGACGAACCAATGTCGCCGGTTTTATGGGCAATAGTCGCGCCCGGACCCAAACCGCGCGGGAGCAAGGTTTTTGTTTTCGTTCGCTCCATGATGGCAAACAAGCGATCGCGCGATCGCAGCGAGAGCAATTCTCCGCGTTCGACGCGTGCTAGCAGTCGCACCATATCCTGCGGGCTGGTCGTGTTGGTGCCATCTAAGTCGGGCAGCGGATTGCGGATCGCCGTTTCCGTTAAACCCCAATCTTGGAACTGAGCGTTTAGTACGTCGGCACCGCCCAAACGGTGAATCAGCATGTTCGTTGCGGTGTTGTCGCTGATCACGATTGTCTGGGTAGCTGTCTCGAGTGCGGTAAATTGCGTGCCGGGAGCCTGATACTGCATCGCCCCCGATCCACCTCCAATGAGGTCGGGCGTCATCGTCAACAACTCGTCGAGCTGCACCTCGCCGCGATCTAGAGCTTGGAAAAACGCCACTAACACCGGTACTTTGATCGTGCTGGCGGCGGAAAATGCGCGGTCGCCATTGAAGTTGACGTATTCGCCAGTGTCGAGGTCGTAGAAAAACGCACCCGGCTCGAGGCCGGATTGAGCGGCAGCCAGCTCCGAAAATTGATTCTGCAGCGAGGCGATCGCCTGAGTCGGCATGAGGATTGGTTTGGGTTCGGGTTCGGGGTCCGTCTCTTGCGGCATGACCTCGAGTTCGGGCACGGTTACGGTAGCGTCTGTTGGGAGAATTGCCCGGCCGAGGGCAAGGCGGCCGCCACGCCATATGAGAACGGGATCGAGGTTAGCACCGGCCATAGAAGTTGCCGCGATCGCCCCCAGCCCGACGCCGAGTATCCCCAACCGCGTGCAGAGCAGCAGCATAGAAAACGGTCGCCATTGCGGCGGTGGAGCATTCATGGTGGATGTAGTTACCGCAGCTGCGCTAGTTGGCGGCACCAGCTCACTCGGCGACACGTCGAGATAAACGGCGTCGGCGTAGGGAATATCGACAGAAGCCTCGAGCTCAGATGCCTCGAACGGAGAAGGATCGGGAATGTAGGGATCTGGGAAAGGGGCGTTGGGAAATGCTGGCGTCGGGGTTTGCGGCTCTGCAGCGCCCTCCGAGCGGCGCGGTGCAACCCCAGGGAGGGAAATGGACGGTTGGGATGGACGAGCCATAGGCAGTAGGCGATCGAACGACAGGCGACTGGACGACAGGCGATCGCGACTCTGGCGGGCAAGCGCAGTCAGAATACTCTATTTCTTGCTCCTTAGATTTTGAAAACGCGCGGAAAGTTTCGCCGAATTTTACGATCTTGCCCAGTGCCGATGTTTAGTTGGATGCCTTTCGTCCGCTCTACCGCGGACACACCTTAGGTGGAGGGGGACCCGATGCGTCTCGATGGCTGGAGACCCAGACGCAATTGTTTCCCCTAACTACTAGGGATCCTGACACCAAAGTCTGCTTCGGGGAGGTGTGGATTGCGAGCGGCTCGGCTAATATCGGGGAAGGAAATGTTACGGAACTTTACGCGATCCGGTTATGAAGCTTCCATTACTCGGAAAAGTCGCTATCCCGCTGTCTTGGACGACCGGGGCAATCGCTATTGGAGCGATTGCAGTTGGCGGTGTGTTGTTCGCGCTCGATGTTCTCCGCAACCGGGAGGACCTCGACGCGTTGACCGTGACCGTGACCCGTCAGGACCTGGTCGTGCGCATAGAAGCGAGTGGTACTATCGTTCCTGACAAAAACGTTAATGTCAGTCCCAAGACTGCCGGTCGTCTGGAGAGACTTTTCGTCGATCAAGGCGATCTCGTCGAGCGGGGCCAGAAACTGGCTGAGATGGAAAACGACGAACTCGAAGCTCTGTTTCTGCAAGCTCAGGCCAACTTACAGGAAGCGATCGCGAGTCTAGACGAAGCCGAAGCCGGCACGCGTGCCGAGGAGGTCGCTCAAGCTCGAGCTCGCTTCGACCAAGCCCGTGCCAGCCTCGAACGAGCCCGCGAGCGGATCCCCCGCGAAATCGACCAAGCTGAGGCGCGCGTGGCATCGGCCCGGGCACGATTCAACCTCGCAGAAGAACGGCGCGATCGCAACAATAACTTATTAACCGAGGGAGCTATTTCCCAGGATGGCTTCGACGAGATTATCAACGAATATCGCAGCGCCGAGGCGGATCTCTCCGAAGCTAGGCAACGCCTCGAGGAAGTGCGCAACACTACCCGTCCGGAAGTCGACGAACTTGCGGCGGCCGAAGCTGAAGCCCGCGCTGCTTGGCAGCAGGCACAGAACGGTCCGCGCGTCGAAGAAATTGCCCGTCTGCGTGCCGCAGTGACTGCCGCGCGCGCGCAGCTACAGGCGGCTGAGTCGAACTACCGCGACACGACGATCCTCGCGCCGTTTGCGGGCGTCATCACCCAAAAATACGCGACGGAAGGCGCATTCGTTACGCCGACGACATCTGCGTCGACGACGGCATCGGCGACATCTACCTCAATCGTGGCGATCGCCAGCGGCTTGGAGGTGCTCGCGAAAGTACCGGAAGTGGATGTCGGGCTACTGCGCCCCGGACAAGCCGTCGAGATCGTTGCCGATGCTTACCCCGACCGCATCTTTACCGGTCGCATCGAGCGCGTCGCCCCAGAAGCCGTGGTCGAAGAGAACGTCACGTCCTTCGAAGTCCGCATAAAGCTTGATGCCGGCATGGACGTGCTGCGCTCGAACATGAACGCCGATGTGACCTTCATCGGCGAAACGATTGATGGTGCTGTTGTTGTTCCTACGGTTGCGATCGTGACGCGAGAGGGAGAAGCTGGCGTGCTGGCTGTTGGGATCGATGACGAGCCAGATTTCCGCGCAGTGGTGCTGGGACCGAATTTCGATACCCAAACTCAAATCCTCAACGGCATTGCACCGGGCGATCGCGTGTTCATCGACCTTCCTGACAAATGACGCGATCTCCCCGAAAACTGACGTGCAAGTCCGGAACTACCCCATCAAAGTCTGTGCCCTTACCCACATTACTTAACGGCTTTTATTGTTATGGTTGCCCAAACCCAGCTCCCGCAGTTATCGGGCACTAGTTTCGACGAAACCGTCAAAATGGCGATTACGACCCTAACCGCCAACAAGCTCCGCAGCCTCCTGACCATGCTCGGTATCGTCATCGGCAACGCCTCGGTGATTGCGATGGTCGGCATCGGGCAAGGAGCGCAACGTCTTGCGGCCGAGCAATTCGAGTCCCTCGGTCCGAACACGCTGTTCGTGTTACCGGGCACTCCCGAGGAACGTAGCACGAGTTTCGACTTTACGCGCACTCTGGTGTACGAGGATGCGTTAGCGATCGCCGAGCAAGTTCCGGCCGTCCAAGCCGTCGCCCCGCAAATCAACCTCAACCGCGTCATCACCTACCGCGATAAAAACACCAACGATCCGGTTGTCGGGACGACACCGGACTTTTTGAGCGTTCGCAGTTTCAAAGTGGCGCGCGGACGCTTTATCAGCGATCTCGATTTGGAGCGCAACAATCGGGTTGCTGTCCTCGGTGCGGAAGTGGCTCGCATTCTTTTCGATGAGGGGAATCCAATCGGCAAGCGCGTGCGCGTCGGTGCCGTCAGCTTTGAAGTCATCGGTGTCATGGAGCAAAAAGGGTCATTTCTGGGCGAGGACCAGGACAACCGCGTTTACCTGCCGCTGACGACGATGGCCAACCAGGTTGTCGGTCGCACCTCTCCGTTCGGATTGGAAGTGACGATTATTTCCGTTTCTGCCAAGGACGAGAAGAGCGTGAGCGCCGCGCAATTTCAAATCAAAAACTTGCTGCGCTTGCGACACAAGATTTCTGGCGAAGATGACTTCGAAGTCCAGACGCAAAAAGACATCCTGCAGATTGTCGGCACCATCACGGGCGGCTTGACGTTGATGCTGGCCGCGATCGCCGCTATTTCTTTGTTGGTAGGTGGCATCGGCGTCATGAATATCATGCTCGTTTCGGTGACCGAACGCACGCAGGAAATCGGGTTACGCAAGGCTATTGGCGCGCGCGAAAGGGATATCCTCGTCCAGTTTTTGGTCGAGGCTACGATTTTGGCCGCAGCCGGCGGCGCGATCGGAACGTTAGTCGGGGTCAGTGGTGTCTTAGTCGTCGGTGCGCTGAGTCCCCTGCCGGCACCCATTTCGCCCGTTGCTATCGTCTTAGCGGTTGGCGTGTCTGGTGGCATCGGACTGTCGTTTGGCGTATTTCCCGCGCGCCGCGCTGCCCGACTCGACCCGATCGTAGCTTTGCGAACGGCTTAGGCCCATTAGCATCGAGCACCACGTCGATCGCGATTGACTCAAACTGCCGTCCGATCCTGCACATCGGCAAAGCGACGGCCCAAGCATGCTCGGTCTGCCAACGACTGCCAAAACGCTTTAATCGTTGCATCGACACAATGGGGCAGGCGGTAGTGGAAGAAATGCCGTCCGCTCGGACACTCCCAGCGGCGATCTCCCGGCTTAAAGTAAGTTTCCCAGGCTCGCAGCGCGCCTGGATCGACGATCGCGTCGTCAGCACTACCGCAGGTCAGTAACGGCACCGGAACGCCACCGATCGGAATACGCTCGCGCTGCCATAGCGAATGCGGTGACGCTGCCAGGTCCAAATCTTGCTCGAGCATGGACACGAGCAGGCGCACGCGAGTCCGTACCTCATCACCAAACAGCGTGCCCGCCATCTGCGCGAGCACCATTTCACGGCTGCAGGGCATCAGCTCTCGCACAGCGTAATAGTGAGCGTGCCAATCTACTGCTGGCTGGACGCCCACGCCCAGCAGTGTCAGCGATCGCACTCGTTCGGGAAAACGCCGCGCGTAGAGCAGCCCGACCGTTCCGCTCGTGCCGTGTCCGATGAGGTGTACTGGTTTGGGCAGGTGGGAGACGTACTCGTGCAGCAAGGCGATCGCTGGTTCCAGAGCCCCGGATTCATCGGCATCTTGGCGATACCTCCACTGCGCCACGCACTCCTGCCGTCTCAGCACGCGCAGCAACGGTTGGTGGAATATCCCCAAACTTGGGCTGAGGTCCAGCCAGAGCGCAGTGGGAGTCTTGTAATTAGGACCTGCAGACATTGACTGTTCGGACACGATCTTTCCTCTCCACGCAGTTCCACGATTACGTTCGTTGGGATAACGGTCGTCGGGATACCAGTCGTCCGGATGCATAGCTAAGCGCAGTCTGCTTAGACACCTATTACTAGTGAGTCGGACTGATGCGGTGTTTGGGGGGCAGATGTCTACAGCTCAATGCTCCTTGCTATAACTTCACGGGTTCACACATAACTTAAAGGAACTATTTCGAGCTTTGGCCGCCCGAAGATTTCTGCGACCATCCCGCAGTCTCCCACCAGCGATAAAGATTGCGGAAATTTAAGCTAATTGACTAGCCCCAAGCTTAACAGACACTATTGAAACTAAGATTCAACAAAACAGACGATCTGTTCCCTGCTCGTGCAACGAAACTGTGGGACTGATACCTGCCAGAACGTAGGATCGAGCCCACAAAGCTAGAGCTTGAGGTGCCTGAGGTCTAGGGGGCACGCGCCGCATTCGGCTTGAATAGCACTGGCGTTGATTGCTCTGTTGGCCATCAGCTCAGTGCTGGTATCAGCATTGGTATGCATGCCAGGGTGCGGGGGACGTTAGAGCTGCTTATTAAGTCTCCCGAACCGCTGCCACGCCAATTTTGCAGCACCCACTGCACCCGCCCGACTGCCCAGTTCGGCTGCCAGAATGTGCAATTCGAAGCGCGACTGCGCCACGATCCGCCGCGACACTTCCGCCCGCGTTGCCGGTAAGAAGAATTCTGCACTGGCGCTGATGCCGCCACCCAGCACTACAGCCTGGGGCATCAGCACATACACCAAGCTGGCAATTCCTGCCCCCAAATACTGCCCGTACTGCTCCCAGTAAGCGATCGCCGCTGCATCGCCCGCTCCTGCCAAGGCCCCTAGTTCGGCCGGGGTCTTGCCCGTATCGCGCCAGATTGCCCGCGCGCAAACGTGCTGCTCCAGCGACCCATGATTGCCGCTGTTGCACTCCGGGCCGTTGTAGTCGATGCCGATCAAGCCGAGTTCGCCGGCGGCGCCCGTGCGCCCGGTGAAGAGCTGCCCATTTAGCACGATCGCGCCACCGACGCCCGTTCCCAGCGTCAGCAAAATCGAATCACGGACCGACCGCGACGCACCCAACCAGGCCTCGCCCAATCCAGCACAATTAGCGTCGTTTTCTACCGCAGTTGGCAAGCCAGTTTGCGTTTCCAGGAAGTCCGCGACCGGAACGTCGATCCAGTCGGGTAAATTGATCGCAATATACGCCACGCGGCAATCCGCATCGGAGGGACCGGGCGTGCCGATACCGATCGCGATCGCCCGTCGGTCTGGGTCGAGGTCGCGGACAGCTACCGCGACCGCATCGAGGACGGGTCCTGGACGTGCTGGCTGTGGTGTTGCGATCGCGGCTTCAGCCGTACAGGTGCCGTCGGCTTGGAAACGGCCGAGCTTGATCGCCGATCCGCCGAGGTCGATCCCGATGACTTCCGTCCTGCTGACTTCGGGCGGCTTTGTTTCGGGAACTAAATTGGAGTCTAAAGCGGGATCGACAGGGGGCAACGCAACAGAACCTCAACGAATAGGAACGAAACCGGCATCGGCGATCGCCTTTTGCCCTTCCGGCGAGAGTAGTAAGTCGGCGTAGGCTTGACCTGCTTGTTGGTCCGGTCCGCCATCCATTTTGACGATGACGAACAGGCGGCGCGAAAATGGATATGTGCCCTCCGCGAGCGCCGGGATGTTGATAGCATTGCGCTGGGCAGGGCATTGGGCGGGATCGATGCGCGGTTCCCGGTGGAGGGACACTAGTCGGTCGGCCGTGCGTCCGATCGCGATCGTCTTGACTGCGCACTGGGGGACAACTTCCGGCGCCGAGGCGTAGTAGATGCCGCCAGGGTTGTCGGCCACCGCACGCAGTCCCGGTGTCGTGCTATACACGGTCTCGACAGTACTGCCGAAGGGTGCGTCTTCGAGAATATTACTGACGAAAAACTCTACCGTTCCCCCATCTGCAAGGTCGCGCGTGTAGGGCGCAATCGTCAGATCGGGACCGCCAACTCGATCCCAGTTGGTGATTTTGCCCGTGTAGATATCCTTTAGCTGCGAGACAGTTAACCCTGGAATGTCCAGGGCCGGGTTGACGGCGATCGCGATCGCGTCGAGTGCTACGGCAACTTCCTTGAGCCGGTAGCCCTTTGCCTCGGCAGTTTGGATTTCCTCGACTTTCAACCCGCGCGATGACTGGGAGAAGGACAGCTGCCCATCGAGCAACATCTGAATACCGCGACCCGAGCCGGGCGATCCAGAGACTGGGTCGACATAACGTAACTGAAAGTCCGCTGTGGATGCCAGTAAAGTTGGGTCGACTTCAGCGCGAATGGGTGCCCAGGTTGTGCTGCCACCGTAGTTGAATGTTCCTTGAGGCGGATCGGCCGCCGCCGGCAGCGAGGACGGCGCTGACGGCGTTGGATTGCTTGCAGCTATTTGCGGCGGCAATGGCGAGCTGGCGGATGAATTCGTTGTGGGTTGACCGGAAGCAGCCGAGCCCGACGGTCCGGAAGCTTGGGGTTGCTTTTGTTGTTGCAGCAACCACCACCCGCCACCGCCCAGGCACGCAGCTGTCACGACAAGGGCGACGAGCAGCGGGATCGTTTCGTTCGTGCGTCGGGCCATGATTCTTCGCTCGTAAGCTGGTGCTCTTGGGCAACTGTTTCGGGCAGAACTATACCGCACTTATGCCAGCGTTTGCATCCGATCGCAACCTGCGCTAGTGGCAAGGTCGATTGCGGGACGCCATTGCGGCGCGCAATCGCATAGAGATTATTCTCGAGACTATTCTCAAGGAAAGCTCCGCGCGCCAGGATTGACTACGCTGAAAATTAGGTGCCACTTACTAAGCGTATTTTGCAAAGGTTATGACTATCTATCTCATTGCGGTTTTAGCCGATCGCATCCAGGCTGAAGCTGCCTCTATTGCCCTCACGGAAGCCGGACTAACCCCAGAGCGGGTTTCCATTCTCGGGAAAGGCTACAAAAGCGCGGACGAATTCGGTCTGATCGACCCCAACCAACAAGCTAAGGAGCAGATTCTGCGCATGGTCGTGTGGTTATCGCCCTTTGGCTTCGCTTCCGGTTATCTCTTCAATCTGCAAACTGGTATCCAACTTTTTGATTGGGCGGGCGTCTTGGGCAACCACATCATCGGTGGCATCTTCGGCGCGATCGCGGGAGCGATGGGTGCGATCTTTGTCGGCGGCGGCGTCGGGCTGTCAGCTGGGAGTGGCGATGCACTGCCCTATCGCAATCGCCTCAATTCCGGTAAGTACCTCATTGTGGTAGCAGGCTCGGATGCTGACCGAGCCCTTGGCACTCGCGTCTTGCGGCAATTCGAGCCCGAAAATCTGCAGGGCTACGTCGAGCTGCCCTCTGCCGGCACCCGATCGCCAAAACAATAGCTCGCAGTTGCAGAGTCCGAACCTCGCGCTGGGAGCGAACGAGCTATGTCGGCATGCTCCATGGGCTGCGATCGCGGGGAAACTTGCTAGCTAGCGCAGCCGCACGGCTGTGCCCGTTGCGGTAATCAAAAACAACACGCCTTCTCGATCGACATTGATAGTATCGGTATCGATGCGCACCCCGACGACCGCGTTACCCCCCAGGCGTTCCGCACGCTTTCCCAGTTCCTCGATCGCATTTTGCTGTCCTTTTTCAAAGAGGCGTTCGTAACTGCCCGTGCGCCCGCCAATGAAATCGCGCAATCCGGCAAACAAATCGCGCAGGGCGTTGGTGCCGTAGACGATTTCGGCCGTGACAATGCCCAGGTACTCTTCAATTTCGGCGTTTTGAAAACTATCGGTGGTAGTCACCAACATGGTGGAGCAAACCTCTTTAACGCTAGCGATCGCTAGCCTATCAGGATCGTGCTTCAGCCATTCCAGAAAAGGTCCACCGAACGTTGCATGCCAGAATCAACCTGACCGACCTGGGGAAGGAGAATTTCCAGCTCCATTTTGCTCGATGTAGGGTTGACCATCACTACAAAACCCGACACAAAGCTGAGTTTTAAGGTGAAGAATCGGTGCTAGGCAATCGCGAGCGTTGACCACCTTCATCTGGCGCTCGAGATATCGAGCTAATGTGTTGCGCCCAAACCGACTTCATCATTAATTGGAACGCCTGAAAGGAGCCTGACAACATTGCTGCAAGGTTCGCGGCAGCGGCAGGGCAAAACTTCACGTAGTTGCGCTTCAGCCAAACCAAAGGGTTGAGAAGATATCGTACGACTATTAGTCTCGGCGACAGATTGAGGTTCGTGGTCAGCTGAGGTGCCACTAAAAATGTCAACTAGACCAGCACATGAACCAAGCCTAAGGATCTGAGTGGTTGTTCTCAACCCTTATTGCCTCCTAGCAAGCAACCCAGCCCATTCAACTGTATAAAGGAACACCGATATCCAAAAAAAGTGTTGATTAGGCGTGCAATAAAT
Source organism: Rubidibacter lacunae KORDI 51-2 (assembly GCF_000473895.1). NCBI lineage: Bacteria > Bacillati > Cyanobacteriota > Cyanophyceae > Chroococcales > Aphanothecaceae > Rubidibacter > Rubidibacter lacunae. Next base: position 64,522 of record NZ_ASSJ01000083.1, read on the forward strand.
CCAATTCGCGAATAAACATATTGCAACAGAAAAAGGCGATTGCAATCGCCTTTTTCTGCCTTATTTCTGTTAGTTGCCCAGGGCAAACCTATATCCAGTCAGACTTTCAAAAACAGGCATTTACACTTAGAACGGCCGACTTGTCTTGCTCAAAAGATGCCAACCAAAACTGCTGAAGTAAAAGCACCGATCATCAATATTGCAGCGCCCCAAAGTAGCACCCAGGGCTCGCGGTTGACCGATTCAAGATATTGATTGACTTTCGCGTCCTTCTCCTCAGGATGCCAAACCATTGGCTTCATAGCACTTTACTCCATAAACTATGTACTCCATATTATCCTATCTAACCATTCGACTATTAGAACGCATCTAGCAAAAGCGAAAACAAATCTTCATCGTCAAATTAAAGATTATTAATGAAGAGGTGGCTATCGAATAAAGCTCCTGCGAGCAAGAAGAATGCATTCAAATCCACACAATGACTCTACACTTGGCGCGATCGAACCTGAAACTCAATCACTGGAATCACTCTCGGCAGATTGAGTGCTTCGATCCCATACATGCAGACCCCAAGTATAGAAATGTAAAGTTCAACCGATACTTGTGTAACGAACTCGCATTGCTCCTTAATTGCAGCTCTGTTCGGTTGGCGGAGACAAGAAAAACATAATTACCTAGATATAGCCCACTTTAGGTAAATAGCCTTGGTTCTAGGCTTGCTCTAGTTCGCGACAAGACTTTTCTCTCGGTTGTGCTTGCTTAATAAGGCTCTCGATTGAATCTCACCTTCCTTGGGGGCGAGTCCATGAGCCCATCCATTCGGTTTTTGGATTGCACTCATACAATGATTTTTGATGAAGCTCGTGATTTCGCTTTTGGACACAAGCGATCGCTGTTGCTTGAGGCGACCCTGTTTCGAGAGTTGAAAGAGTCGTTGTTCCAAAACGAAAACATCTATGGTCTATAAGGAGAAATATACTGCTTGTAGAGATCGCTCGGAGCGTTCTAAATATTGCTGCTGTGCGATGATGAAATTCAGGTCTTCTCCTAAGATTTTTTTTGCTCAAATGTTCGAGCCACCGAGGCTTGAGCCTAAAGGAGCGCTTAAAATGATTGCCATAGAGGCGGACTAAAATACGACTTTCCCCGTAACAAACCGGAGGTGTTATCAGAGCCAGCCACTCAAATAGACCGAACTCGGGCTTGGAGAAATTGTAATGAACTAGGTGTGGAGCAATAATGTCGCATTGCACACTTGCTGATTGGAGGGCATTTTCATTACGAAACCGGTCTTGAAACCAGTTAACGGATATAAAGGAAACCTCCATTGCTAGGGATTTGGCATCCTCTGGTAAAAAGCCATACTCTTTCCGATTGTGGCTGAAATTGAGGTGGGCCGTATCGAGCAGATTCTCGACCAAAAATGTGTGGTCGAAGGGCAAGTTAGTAGCGGTACCGACCACAAACAAATCAAAGCGTTCGATATCTTCAATCGTTAGCAAACAGGACCGGTCTGCTGTTTCTGCTTCTCCCGGCTAGATTCAAATAAAGTTTTGAATATCAAATACGGGAAAAGACTTAGCGCGAGCGCGCGCTGGTATGGTAGCTGTCTCCTGCAGTTGAGGAATGTGCAAGCATTCCACGGCTCCACCGATAATTTGGCCGTTGGAAAGTTTTGCAGCACGATGGGGGCACCAATCTTCCTAGGAAAAAATGGCTCCCCCGCAGCATTTTCAAAGAAAACGAATGCTTCTCTGTAAATCGAAACAAAATAGGGCTGTTCTGCCTGAAAGTCCACCGCAAACGCGACTGGATACCAACTTTGACGCCAGTTAAACTGTTCTTCACTTTGCAGGTCGTGTGAAGATTTTTCGGTCTAGATTTTTTCTAGCAAGGCGATCGCAGACCGGCAGTGTGACCGAACTAATTATCTCGGCGAGACAGAATGTATTTATGTAGCTTGCAATAGCTGCATGGCATCCGGCAGCAACGTCGATGTAGAGCAACACGAGCCGACCGCGCTATCAGCAGCTACAAGGAGTATTGTCAGATAGTCCGGACGCCCATTGGGAAGCTCCGAGTCGTTGCTTTATCCGATTGTCTTTTCGGTCGCTCGGCGCAGCAGATAGAACGCGTATCCGTAACTATCCCCATATCGGCGGAAAAGATCGATTTCATGCTCGGATTCCGCGATCGCCTCTAGCAAATCCGGGTCGGCATGGGGTTTGAGTTCGGTCATGCGCGCTCGCAGGGGGACGTAAAACTCGTCCCACCACCCATGGGGTGGTAACACGGCAGTGGAGAGCACCTCGAAACCAACTTCAGTGGCAGTCGCGGCGTTTTCCGCCACCGTTGCCATCGTTGGATAGGCAACCTGCCAGAACTGCCGTAGCTCATCTGGCGGCTCGTCGTCGAGCCAAGTGCAGTCGCTGACAACCATCAAGCCACCCGGTTTGAGTAGCGATCGCCAACAACGCAATCCTTCAGCAAATCCGAGGATAAAAATTGCCCCTTCAGACCAGATCAAATCGACACTTGCTGTCGGCCAATCTAAGGCGGCAAAATCGGCGCAGTACGTGCGGACGCGATCGCCGAGTCCTTCACCAGCAGCGCGATCGCTGAGGTCTTGCAGGTACGGTGCGTAGATATCTACGGCTGCGATCGGATTGGCAGGCGCGGCCAACTCGCGAGCCAGCACGAGCGTGGTGCTGCCGCTACCGCAGCCGAGGTCGAGGACGGTCGGGTTGGTGGGCAAGTCCGGTAAGCGCTTTAGCATCGCCTGGGTAAACTCGTCGCCACCCGGTCCTTGGCGGGGCAGATGTTGATGGAGCCGGAAAAGGGCATCAAGCGTTGCGCTCATGGAGTCGAAGTCGTGAGATAGTCTTACAGTTGTCTGACGACGAAGCATGTTGCTAGCGATCGAACCGTTATGGATCGCTGGCAGGTTCGCCTGTCGATAGGGACGGTCCGGAGTTTGCTGAGTAGCTGCATCCACATGGAACGGTCGGCTATTCCATGCCCGCGTTCTCATAAATCCTTGAACCCAAAGAACGCCGATCTCCTAGCTTCGTGAGTTGTAAAGAGCGCTAAAGCAGTTTTTCGAGGCGGCGGCGTACCTCATCGAGGTCTGGCAGCTCTTCATCCCGAGACTCAGGGCGCTCGGTTCGATCGCTGGGCGAACCGTCGGGCGACCACTCGTGTTCGTCAAGGCTCTGCTCCGGCGGCAGGAATAACTCGCCAGTTGGAACGGTTTGGGCATCGTAGCCGGCTGCCGCGCAGAAGTCCTCGATTTCTTCCGAGTCAAATTCCTCCACGCCTGGCATGGGGAAGTCCTGGGCTTCCAGGAGCAGGGCGAAGCGCTCTGCATCGTCCGCATCCTCAAACATCAACACGCAGCGCCGATCGCCAACTTGCAACGCGTGGATGCCTTCATTATCGGTGCGGGGGTTGAACAGCAATATGTATACGCGCATGGTGAGAGCGTGCTAAGGGCTTGCAGTGAGTCGTCGGGTTTCGTCATTGTGCCATTTGGCTGGAGCCGATCGGCAACCGAGCGCTTTTGGCAAGCGGTGCGAAAGAACGTTGAAGTTTGGGACAACCTGCTGCCAAGCATGGCGGCTGTGAAGCAGATAGGAGATCGATTGTATGTCGATTAGGATGCTGGCATCCCGTGGCGCTTCTGGTGCCACTGCCACGCATGGCTCAGGATTAATTTGAGATCGGCGTACTGCGGCTGCCAGCCCAAGATCCCGCGCACTTTCTGGCTGCTTCCCACAAGCACTGGTGGATCGCCAGGTCGACGAGCTCCTTCAATAACATGGATCTCGCGCTCGGTTAAGCGTCGGGCGGTTTCAATGGTTTCTCGAACCGAGAAACCATTGCCGTTGCCCAAGTTGAAGATCTCCGACACACCGCCGTCGAGCAGGTAGTCAACTCCGAGAACGTGCGCGCTCGCTAGGTCGCTGACGTGAATGTAGTCGCGGATGCAGGTGCCGTCTGGCGTATCGTAGTCGGTGCCGTAGATGCTGATGCTGGGGCGCTTGCCAAGCGCGGCGAATAGGATCAGCGGAATCAGATGTGTTTCGGGGGCGTGGTCTTCGCCGGTCAGTCCGTGGGGATCGGCACCGGCAGCATTGAAGTAGCGAAAGATCACGTAGCGCAACCCGTAAGCCGTGGCGAAGTCAGATAAGATACGCTCGACCATCAGCTTGCTAGAACCGTAGGGATTGATCGGCCGCTGCGGGTGAGTTTCAGGAATAGGAATTGCGTCGGGGACGCCATAGGTGGCGCACGTTGAAGAAAACACGAAGCTCTTAACTCCAGCTGCCAACATGGCTTCCAGCAGAGTTAATGTTCCGACTACGTTGTTGCGATAGTACTTAGCAGGTTGGGCGACGGATTCGCCTACGTAGGCAAAGGCGGCGAAGTGCATGACGGCGGCGATGTCGCGCTCGGCAAACAAGCGGTCGAGGAGCGCGCGATCGCTCGTGTCGCCGACAATTAATTCGGCTTTCAAGGCCCGCTCGGCAATATCGCGGTGACCGTAGACTAGGTTGTCGAGGATCGCAACGTCATAGCCTTGGCGTTGCAGGGCTAGCACGGCATGGGAACCGATGTACCCTGCGCCGCCCGTCACGAGAATCGTCGGTTTCGAAGCTGGCATAACCTTCATGAGAATGGCGCTCCCCAATAGCTTAAGCGCCAATGCCTCTTCTGAAACGCTGCGATTAGGGTTCGGCATCCAGGAGCAAACCCCAACCACACTGAATCGGCACAATTCCCCTCAAGCTTGCGAAACGTTAGCTTGCTTGCTCGCGTCCCAGTGCCCAGTGCTTGATGAATACCCTGCTAAGAATGCGCACACCGTCAATAAATCTTGCAAAGTTAGAAAAAAGTTAGCGATCGCTACACTTTTTCGGGTGTCGGGAACGCTATCGTGTATCGGGACTTCAAAACCGGATGCCAAGCCAATGCTCTGCCAGACCTGTCTGCGCCAGACCAGTTGTCTAGCTTTCACTCTCGCAAGGGACAGCGAACTCCTGAGTTCGCGCCTGTCGCGCTTGACTCGCTGCGAACTACACCAACCCCTACCGCTTCCACAGGTCGTTGTTGCCTCAAGAAGTTAAGTTGCGTAAATTCTCTTGAAGTTTAGTCTGTCTTCTCTGTTTTGCTGTTCGAATAGTGCTCTTATAGACCTGCTCATTGTTAGGTTGGGTTTGCACTGGGGTGCGAAAGGTTAGAGGCAGGCTAGGCGTTTAAGCACAGTTAGCCGCGATTGCCAGTTGGTGCCAGCGCACTTGCCGACCTGGCTACTGAGATTACCGAGCTGAAAGTACTAGTAGGAGTAATGACTCCGCTAAGATCGCGCCTTGGGAGATCGAGAATGCGATGGAGCGCGCGCAGCCTGCAGCGCCGCTGGCCGACCGCCTGCGGCCGCGCACCCTGGATGACTTCATCGGACAAGAACACGTCCTCGGACCCGAGCGCTTGTTGCGACGGGCGATCCAAGCGGATCGCATCTCGTCGCTGATTTTCTTCGGACCGCCCGGAACGGGTAAGACGACGCTTGCACGAATCATCGCTAATACGACGAAGGCGCAGTTCGTTGCCCTTAATGCCGTGCTCTCGGGCGTCAAGGACATCCGTGCCGCGATCGACGCTGCCGAGACCGAACGCGATCGCGATCGACGACGGACGATCCTATTCGTCGATGAGGTGCATCGCTTCAACAAGGCCCAGCAGGACGCTCTGTTGCCGTGGGTAGAAAACGGCACGGTTGTGCTGATCGGCGCGACGACCGAGAATCCATACTTTGAGGTCAACCGCGCGCTCGTCAGCCGCTCGCGCATCTTTGAGTTGCGCTCCCTCAGCGCCAGCGACCTGCACCGCGTTGCCGCCCGCGCCCTGACCGATTGCGAAAACGGCTACGGTCACTTGGCAGTCGAGATTGACGCCGAGGCGATCGCGCATCTGGTTGATGTTGCCAATGGCGATGCGCGATCGCTGCTCAATGCCTTGGAACTGGCCGTCGAGACGACATCACCAACGGCGGGCGGACCGATCCGCATTACGCTCGACGTGGCTGAAGAGTCGATCCAGCGACGCGCGGTACTGTACGACAAGGAGGGCGACGCGCACTTCGATACGATTAGCGCCTTCATCAAGAGCATTCGCGGTTCCGACCCCGATGCCGCTCTCTATTGGTTGGCGCGGATGGTCTATGCCGGAGAGGAACCGCGTTTTATTTTCCGTCGCTTGCTGATCCAAGCCTGCGAGGACATCGGCCTGGCCGATCCGCAGGCGATCGCCGTCGTTACGGCCTGCGCCGAGGCCTACGATCGCGTTGGGATGCCGGAAGGTCGCTATCACCTTGCCCACGCGACGCTGTACCTGGCAACGGCACCTAAATCCAACAGCGTCATGGCCTTTTTCGACGCCCTTGCTTGCGTCGAACGCGAGCGCGCCGAGGATATTCCCAACCACCTTAAAGATGCCAATCGCGATCGCAAAGGTCTCGGTCACGGCGAAGGCTATTTATATCCGCACGCTTACCGCGACCATTGGGTCGCCCAGCAATATTTACCCGACGGGTTGCAGGGACAGGTGTTTTACCAGCCGAGCGATCGTGGCATGGAAGGGCGCATTCGCGATTGCCTCGAGCGCCGCCGTGATGCTCAACTTGCTGCTGTTTGGGAACGAGGCACAGCGCAATCGGGCGGTGGAGATGACGCGCCCGCGCGCGACCGCTGGCTGCAGCGTACGACGGATGGCGGTAGCGACCGACTGGCAGCGATCCGCGATCGCGTCTTTGCCCTAGCACGACCGGAGCCCCACCATGTCGTCGTCGATTTGGATGCGGGCAGCGGCTTGCTAACCGGGGAAGCGCTCCGGCACGTTCCAGCAGGCAGTGTTTGGGCGCGGGCGCGATCGCTACGCGATGCCGATGTGCTGGCCGCTCGCGCTCGCGATCTGCCCGAGCCGGGCCGCCTGTCAATTGTCTCGGGGACTCTGGAGCAGCTATCGAATGCCCTCGCCAAGAGCGGTCGCGGCGATCGTGCGATCGGGTACAACATCCTCGGGCGCGAACCGAACCGAGTGCAGGCGCTTGAGACGATCGCGTCGTTGCTCGCTCCAGATGGGGTGTTGGTGCTGGCCGAAACCATCCCCCGCCACCGACAGCGGCTCTATCAGTTGCTCGACCCGGACTGGCTCGATGCCGGTTTATACGATCGGCTTGCCGCAGCCGAGGAAGCGATTTACCGTACGGGGGACGACCCGACAGTTTGGGATGAGGACGCCTTGCGAGCGGCCCTCACCCATGCGGGGTGGACGGTGGAGATCGCGACCGAGTCGTTTTCTGCCCCCAAGCTGGTGACCTCCGCACTCGTGGAACGTTGGTTCCGCGGCGTTACGGATCCGCGCCCTTCCTATGCCGTCCATTTGAGTGCCAGCCTCACAAAGGACGAAATTCAAGCAGTTCGCGCGGTTTTCGAACGCCGTCTAGTCCGGCAAGTTGTCCCGTGGCACAGCGCGATCGCCTTCATTCGGGCCGTTCGCGATCGTGTCAGTTCTGCTGGTTGAAGTCCGTTCGATTGCCACTGGAACGCGCGCTCTAGGGACGCGCTCCGGACACGCTAATAGGTAAGATTTTTTGCATGTATTCGCTCCAGAGCAACGCGGCTTGAGAGCTGCTGGCGCGCGTCGGTGAATTATCGTCGTTGCCGAGCCAAATGCCCGTCACGAGCGGCTGTTGCGGTGCGAACCCTACAAACCACAAATCCACACCGTTGTCGGTCGTACCGGTCTTACCAGCCGCGTCGGCAACCCCGCGCGCGTTGGTGCCGGTGCCCCAACGAACAACACCGCGCAGCAACTCGCCCATCCAGGCAGCGATTGCGGGCTCCAAAACCCGCCGACTTTCTCGCTCGGTTACAAAAGCGTAGATCGTGCGACAGGTCCGCCATTCCTCAACATCAGTGCAGTCGCTCCCGTCGCGGATGCGTTGAATGGCATGCGGGCGATGCCAGGTGCCCCCATTCGCGAAGGGTGCATAAGCACCGGTCAACTCCAGAACGTTCACCTCGCTTTCGCCCAACACCAGCCCCGGCGAGGTATTCAGTTCCGAGGCAATTCCAAGATCTCTGGCCATCTGCACCACTGCATCCAAGCCCACTTGCTGAGCGATCCGCAGCGCTACCACATTTTCTGAATGGGCAAATCCGCGATACATATCGGCATCATCGCGCGTGCGATCGCAGCCGTTATAAGACTGGCCCATCCACCGCAACGGCGTACATGAAAAGGTCCGACCGGGCGAGATACCCATCTCGAGCGCGGCGGCGTAGACTACCGCTTTGAATGTAGAGCCGGGCTGTCGCTGTGCCTGAGTTGCTCGGTTGAACTGACTTTGGGCAAAATCTTTGCCTCCCACGATGGCGAGCGCCGCTCCGGTGCGACTATCGAGGGTGACAATGGCACCTTGACCGTAACCATACTGCGCGCCGCGTGCGGCGATTGCTTGCTGCAAAGCTGCTTCAGCAGCATCCTGTACCTTTAGATCGGCTGCCGTCTCGACAATAAAGTTTCCCTCGTCGGCGAGGTCAGATCCCAGCAGCAGCTGCAATTCTTGCAATACGTAAGCGTAATAGTATGGAGCGATCGTGCTGGTAAACCTTTCGCGAGCCCGAGGGCTGACGTCGATCCGCGATCGCCGTGCACGCGTTGCTTCCTCCGGGGCGATCGCGCCCATGGCAACCATGCGTTCCAAGACGCGAGCGCGTAATTGAACGGCGGTATCGTAGTCCTGAACGGGGTTATAGCTGTTCGGCGCTGGCAGGATTGCCACGAGCGTGGCTGCTTCATTAAGAGTAAGGTCGGCGGCAGATTTCTCGAAGTAAAATTGTGCGGCATCTTCGAAGCCGTAGTTATCGACCCCAAGGAAGGCCCGGTTGAGATATACCTTCAGCAGCTCGTCTTTGCTATAAAAGAATTCCAGTTTGAGCGCCACCTCGAGTTCTCGCCACTTTCGACCGAGTGTGTCTTGCCGCCCCACGTATTCGGGGAACAAACTGCGCGCTAGCTGTTGCGTGATCGTACTTGCACCCTGACGGCCGCCGGTGATGTTAACCCACAGCGCCCGCGCAATCCCATAAGGATCGACTCCAAAGTGCCAGTAGTAGCGAGTATCTTCTGAAGCCAGCACGGCTGCTGGCAGATACGGAGAAAAATCTTGCAGGCGTGGCAGTTCGCGATGAACGCGATTGCCGAGTTCGGGCTGAAGGGGCGTTTGACCATCGCGTGCGTAGACGACCACCGGACCGCGACCGCCCGCGGGCAACGGGCGCACCGGAACACGCGATAGGCGCACGACCACGATTGCGCTTAAGATTCCGACGCCGGCAATTGCAGCATAGCACCCGTAGCGCAGTCCTCGCCGCCACAGCGGCGGCGGAAAATGAAAGCTCACCTCAACAGTAGTTTCCACCTCTGGCGGTCCGAGTGTAAGGCGATCGCCGTGGCAAAGTTCCAGCATCTCGATCTGGCGTTTGCCGTGGAAGGTGCCGTTTTTCGACCCTTCATCAGTCAGCACGAAACGTTCGCGTCGCTGCAGGTCGCGCGTAAGGGTTAGATGAACGGTGCTAACCAGTGGATTGCGGACGACGATGTCACATTCGCGGGCGCTGCGCCCGAGCACGTAGCGATCGCCGAGTAGCGGATACGTCGCCGGGGCGTCCGCATCGGGTGCCTTGACGCGCAACTCGGGCACCCGAGCGCCGGGCTTGAGGTGCAGGATCTGCGGGGAGAGTTTGGCTTGGATCGTCTGGAATGCTTGTGTGACGTACTGTCCGAAGGTCGGTCGGTCGGTCATGGGTCGGCGCAACGAGGTTCACTCCATTTTGACGGACGTCTTCGGCAATCGGGGCCTGCCGGGGACGCTCTGTCGGGCGAACCAAGCAAACGTTCGGAGGCGATCGCCTCACGGGGTTCCAAGAGCTTTACGCGTTCGATTGCATGGAATTCGGACAGCACTTAGTAAAAAGCGCCCCCTCTTGGGGGCGCTTGGCTCATCAACTAGCGAAAGCTAGCTCGCACGGTCCTAGCCCAGGATTTCCGGCGCTTGCACGGCGGCCAGGTCCAGCGGGAAGTTGTGCGCGTTGCGCTCGTGCATTACCTCGAAGCCCAGGTTCGCACGGTTCAGCACGTCTGCCCAGGTGCTCACCACACGA
>NZ_ASSJ01000084.1 GCF_000473895.1 Rubidibacter lacunae KORDI 51-2
CCCTAGGTAACAAAATAAACCCTACACAATGAAGCCCTTTCTGGAAATGCTCCTGGGAGCGGACAGCAATTGGTGATATCAGCTCGGAGTTTGGAAGAGCATTAAACAGACGATTGCCGAATAGCTATACCGAGTGGCCCGATCCCGAAGCAAAATTGTCTCGGCGAGCGTAACTGGCCCCAGCTGGACTGCCGCACGGTTGTTGGCAGTGTCTCAAGCCGCGGTGAAAGCTGGTAGTTTGAGACCCACGATCGTTCGCCAGGATTGCAAAGGGAATCTAAAAAGTGAAGCACGAGCTACCCGCACCGCCTATTCTGGACGGCAAGAGCACTGCGAGTTGGGACCCCACTGATGGATAAGGCAGCACTGTGGCAACGCTATCAAGACTGGCTGTGGTACGACGCTGGGCTGGGCATCGCCCTTGACATCAGCCGGATGCGCTTCGATCGCAGCTTTGTTACCTCGATGCAGCCCAAGTTCGAACGTGCCTTTGCCGACATGCAAGCCCTCGAAGGCGGCGCGATCGCCAACCCAGATGAGGGCCGCATGGTCGGTCACTATTGGCTGCGCGCGCCCGAGCTCGCTCCTTCAGATAACTTAAAACAGGCGATCGTCTCCCGCATCGAGAAAGTCAAAGCCTTTGCCCTACAAATCCACGGCGGCGAACTGTGTCCGCCCGAAGCCGAAAGTTTCTCGGACTTGATTTCCATCGGTATTGGCGGGTCGGCACTCGGCCCGGAATTTGTCGAGCAAGCTCTCGCTGCAGTCAATCCGCCGCTTCACACTCACTTTATCGACAACACCGATCCTGCCGGCATCGACAAAGTCATCGCTAGTGTGGGCGATCGCCTCAAAAGCACGCTCGTGCTGGTGACCTCTAAATCCGGCGGGACGCCCGAAACCTACAACGGCATGATGGAAGTGCAGCTAGCTTTTGCCGCGCGCGGTTTGAGTTTTGCACCGCATGCCGTCGCCATCACCGGGGAAGGATCAAAGCTCCATCGCAAGGCAACATCCGAAGGCTGGCTCGCAACCTTCCCGATGTACGACTGGATCGGCGGTCGCACTTCAGAACTGTCGGTGGTCGGACTATTGCCTGCTGCCTTGCAGGGGATCGACATTCAAGGGATGCTCGATGGCGCGCGGGCAATGGACGTGCTGACGCGGGTCCCCCTCATCAATCGCAACCCGGCAGCGCTATTGAGCATGAGTTGGTACTATGCCTGCAATGGCAAGGGCGAAAAGGATATGGTGGTGCTGCCTTACAAAGACAGCCTCAGCCTGCTGTCGCGCTACCTGCAGCAGTTGGTGATGGAGTCACTCGGTAAAGAGAGCGACCTCGACGGCAACATCGTCCACCAAGGCATCGCCGTTTACGGCAACAAAGGGTCCACCGACCAGCATGCCTACGTTCAGCAACTACGCGAGGGCGTCCCCAACTTCTTTGCAACGTTTATCGAAGTACTGGTAGATCGCGTTGGGGATTCGCCGGAGATCGAGCCGGGCGCGACTGCCGGCGATTACCTATCGGGATTTTTACAGGGTACCCGCAGCGCACTTTACGAAAACGGGCGCGACTCCATCACAATCACGCTACCGGATGTAAACCCGCAGGTAGTGGGCGCCATCCTCGCTCTCTACGAACGGGCGGTGAGCTTCTATGCGTCGCTTACGAACATCAACGCTTACCATCAACCGGGTGTCGAGGCAGGCAAAAAGGCGGCTGCATCGATCTTGACGCTGCAGAAGCAGCTCGTAGAGGCGCTTAAGTCGGCTAGCGGGCCGCTGTCGCTCGCGAAGGTGGCGGCGGCTGCCGGAGCTCCCGACGACGTAGAGGCAGCCTACATCATCTTGCGCCATCTGAGTGCTAACGAACGCGGCGTCGTTCTCGAGGGCGATCTCGGCAAGCCCAGCACCCTGCGCGCTTCCTGGCAAAACGAGGGGTAGTAATTTGTGCGCTCCGGTTCGAGACGGTTGCCCGAAGAGACCGGACCGCCCAGCTGGAGCCTCTGTTAGATTGGGCTACACCATTGCACCGTAGGATACACCAACCATCCAGGTCATGTGAAATAATCAGCTCACTGTACCCGCGTCTCCCATGCCGCTGACCGTTTTGGTTGCCGACGACGATCCGGGGATCCGCTTGGCTGTAAGGGACTACCTGGAGCTGCAAGGCTACGCGGTTGTGGCCGTCCCTGATGGGCAAGCCGCTCTTGACGCGATCGCATCGCATCACCCGCAATTACTCGTCACCGATATTGCAATGCCCCGCCTCGATGGCTATCGACTGGTGCGGCAATTGCGCTTGCGTCCCGAGCTGCGCTTGCTCCCCGTCATCTTGCTCACCCAACGCGACAGCACTCAAGATCGAATCCGCGGCTACCAAGTAGGTTGCGACGTTTACTTGCCCAAACCATTCGAACTCGACGAACTCGGCGCGATCGTGCGCAATCTGCTAGAGCGATCGCAAATTGTCGAGTCGGAAGTACGGTTCAGCAGCTCGCGATCGGCATCGGAGATAGGTCGGTCCAACACAGATAACTTCGACTTTACAGCGCGGGAAGGGCAGGTGCTGGCATTGATTGCGGACGGCTTGTCCAATGCAGACATCGGCCAGCATCTGCATCTCAGTCCGCGGACGATTGAAAAGCACGTCAGCAGACTCCTGCGGAAAACCGACACGACCAACCGCTCCGAGCTGTTGCGCTTCGCACTCAAACACGGATTGGCCGATTAAACCGGGAAGGTCGATCGCACAATCGACCTTCCGGCTGGGGTGTTGTTAGGCTCGCGAGTCCGGCATTGACCGTCGCCAAACCAGGCATCGCGTTCCTAGTGAAGCCGGCAGTGCGATCCAAATTAAGCCCCGTCGCAAGCGCCAGACCCCACATTTCCAGCAATGAAGACCAAATCGACTGCTATGAGAGTCACGGCACCAGTCGGCAAGGAGATGCCGGTGAGGGTTGTTGTCAGGAAAACGGTCAGAAAACGAATCGCGATACTACTATTACGAGCGTTGACGCGTACTCTACACGGACAGTTTGTTAACGCGATACAAGTGCAATATTGTGAGGTTGCAGTCTATTCGATGCCGATATACTGCCGAAAATAGCCCTCAAGCTCGGCCGCGATCGAATATGGTGACAGATGCAAGTTCAAGAACCCTTGGTATGGCAAACGAAGGGAGCGTCTGTAGATTATTTACAATGAACGTCTCGACGCATAGTCGTTTCAGGCTTGAAGTGTTGGAACCAGCTCTACAACTGCTTTATCTACTAGCCACTTTATCTGCTAGCCAAAGGTAAAGATTAAGGAACGCGATCCCCGCTGCCAACAAGCAGTTTGTTAGACTCGCAATACCCACAAGATTGCCATCTCAAGCGATCTGGTCGCGCTCTTGGAAACCGAGAGACTGAGTTACCGCACAACTTGCGACAGCGATTGTTAAAATTGTTGATATTTGCAGTCGCGATCGCTCTAGTTTTTCTAAATAGATTCTCAGGCGTCCGTTGCCCTCCAATACAAATTATTCAGTTATTCGCATCATGACCGCTTCTTCCATTGCTAACCGCTCGCTAAGCGACCTTGCCCGCCAGACTCGTGCCGCCGCTCGCAACCTCGCCGCACTCTCTGGAGCCGACCGCAATTTTGCCGTGAGCGCGATCGCTACCGCCCTTGCCGAGAATGCCGAGGCGATCGCCGCTGCTAACGCTGAAGATCTGGTTGCCGCAGCAGCCGAGGGAATTCCACAACCGCTTCAGGCGCGGCTCAAGCTAGACGCCTCCAAACTGCAGGGCGCGATCGCGGGGGTGCGCGGCGTGGAAGGGTTGCCTGACCCTGTTGGTTTGGTTCAAATTCGCCGCGAACTGGATGCAGGTTTGATCTTGGAACGCGTTACCTGCCCGCTAGGCGTCATCGGCGTTATTTTTGAGTCGCGGCCGGACGCACTGATCCAAATCGCCTGCCTAGCGCTCAAGTCCGGTAATGGCGTCATCCTCAAGGGCGGGCGCGAAGCCCTGCACTCTTGCAGGATCTTGGTCGACGTTATCCACCGCGCCCTTGCCTCGACAGCGGTCGACCCAGCGGCAGTTCAGTTGCTGACCACGCGGGAGGAGATCCGAGCGTTGCTTTCTCTCGACAGCGAGGTGGATTTGATCGTGCCGCGCGGCTCTAATGCATTCGTGCGCTATATCCAAGACAACACTCGCATTCCCGTACTCGGTCACGCTGACGGCATCTGTCACCTTTACATCGACGCCACCGCCAATCGGGAGCAGGCAATCGCCATTGCCGTCGATTCTAAAACCCAGTATCCCGCAGCTTGCAACGCGATCGAGACGTTGCTCGTTCATGCAGATGCAGCTCCCACGTTGCTCCCCGCGATCGCCTCGTCGCTCCGGGAACGCGGCGTCACCCTGCGCGGCTGCGAGCGATCTCGCAAGATCGTGCCAATGGCAGCTGCCACTGATGAAGATTGGGCGACGGAGTACTGCGACTTGTTACTGTCCGTACGTGTGGTGGACTCGGCGGCCGACGCGATCGCTCACATCAACACCTACGGCTCCCGCCACACGGATGCGATCGTCACGGACGATGCCGCCGTTGCCGAAACCTTCTTGTCGCAGGTGGACACTGCCGGCGCGTTCCACAACTGCTCTACGCGCTTTTCTGACGGCTTCCGCTATGGCTTCGGGGCCGAAGTGGGCATCAGCACTCAGACGTTGCCCCCGCGCGGTCCGGTCGGACTTGAAGGACTCGTGACCTACAAATATCGCGTCGTGGGCGACGGACATGTTGCCGATACCTACTCGGGTGAGGATGCTAAGCCCTTCACGCACCGAGATTTTTAACGATCTTTAGCAGCAAAACCTAGCATCGATCGCAATTCATGCGCGCACAACCAGAACAA
Source organism: Rubidibacter lacunae KORDI 51-2 (assembly GCF_000473895.1). Lineage (NCBI taxonomy): Bacteria > Bacillati > Cyanobacteriota > Cyanophyceae > Chroococcales > Aphanothecaceae > Rubidibacter > Rubidibacter lacunae. The sequence goes on from NZ_ASSJ01000084.1 coordinate 4,910, forward strand.
GGCTCGCGACCGAAGCGAACACAGTTGGAATGGATGTTCGCCTAAGGGGACTGCCTTTTGCAAACCGAGGTTGACATGACCGCGCAACTTCAACACTGAAACTCGACTCCTTTGGCATGTCCCGAGGTGTCATTTACACTCGCGGCACCAATTCCAGAGCGGCCTCCACGACATCGACCCCGGCTTTCGGCTGGCGCCCGCGCTCGGTGAGATAACGCCGCCACGCCCGCGCGCCGGGCTGACCGTTGAAAACCTGCAGCATATGCCGCGCGATCGCGTGCAATTTCCCGCCGTTTGCCACCCAAGCATCGATGTAGGGCAACATCGCGGTAACTGCCCCGTGACGATCGACGGCTGGCAAATCCTCGCCATACACCTCGCGATCGACCGCCGCCAACCAAAACGGATTGTCGTAGGCAGCACGCCCGATCATCACCGCATCCACGTGTTCCCAATGCGATCGGGCCTGTTCTAGGGTTTTAATCCCGCCGTTGATTTCCACGAACAACTGTGGAAACTCCTGTTTGAGGCGGTACACGTCCTCATAGCGCAGCGGCGGCACTGTCCGATTCTCTTTCGGGCTGAGACCCTGCAGCCAAGCTTTGCGCGCGTGGACCGTGAAGCGCTGGCAACCGGCTGACGACACCACGCGAACGAAGTGTGCGAGATCCTCATAGCGATCGCGATCGTCGATGCCGATGCGGTGCTTAACCGTCACCGGAATCGCCACCGCCTGTTGCATGGCAGCCACAACGCGCGCCACTCGCTCCGGCTGCGCCATCAAACACGCTCCGAAGTTGCCCTCCCGGACGCGATCGCTCGGGCAGCCCACGTTGAGGTCGATCTCGTCGTAACCCCAATCGACGGCAATGCGCGCGCACTCCGCCGCTGCCACCGGATCGTCGCCACCGATCTGCAGTGCCAGCGGATGTTCTAAGGGCGAAAACCCCAACAACTTGTAGCGATCGCCGTGCAAGATCGCGGTAGTCGTTACCATCTCCGTGTAAAGCAACGTTCGGCGCGTAAGCTGGCGCAAGAAATAGCGGAAGTGACGGTCCGTGCGATCCATCATCGGCGCGATGCTGAGAGGATTGCCGGCGCGAGCGCGCGCCCCGATCGGTGCGGAACTCGGCACGGATACAGACTGCGTTCTTTTCAAACCCACTTCAAATCAAATGCACTTACATCAACCGGTTGCTAAACTGGGCAGCCGGTGCCTGTGGCGATCGCCAACGGCTCGATCCTAGCCAATTGATCGCGCATTATGACTTTATGGCCTTATGCTCTCAAGGGTGCAGCCATATCCAGGGTTCCAACTGTTCAAAATGGACTGGAATCGTCAAGGGGAGACTAAAACGGCTGTTGGTTTTACGGATACATCAAGTCCCAATAAGCACCAGCAGCCATAATCAGCTTCAAATGCGAAAACGCTCCTGAATCCCTATCCTGAAGTGGTTTCTGGCGTTTTCTTGGAAGTGACAGGAGACAGGTTTTAGCTACTTTGAACTGCCGACACGAAGATTCTCAGCTCATGTTTTTTGATAAACTTCAAGCCTTATAAGGCTTTCATGGATTGCAATTTAGGACTGCATTAATTATTCAAAGTTGGACGAGTAGGGGACTCGCTCTAAATATTGCTGAATTTTTCTGTTGTAGTTCTTTCCTCAATCGTAATTCAGGGAGCTCATTGGAATCTGCGGTCACTCACGGTCAATACGTCGATAAACTGAAGGCAGAGTGCGAGGCAAACTTGATGCCGCAAATATCCATCCGCCTTCCCGCAATGCCATTGACGGTCACGCCAGAACAATTCGCGGCAGTCGCTGCTGAGAACCAAGACCTGCGCCTGGAACGAAAGGCGACTGGAGAGTTAGTTGTGAGTCCACCAACAGGCTGGGAATCCAGCGCTCGCAACACTCAGATTACCCGGTACTTGGCAAACTGGGCAGATGGTTTTGGTGGCTTGACGTTGGAGAGTTCGGGAGGATGTCGGCTTCCGAATGGGTCTCTATACGCACCCGATGCTGCCTGGGTCAGTGAGGCAACATTAGCCAGAGCACGACAAATGCTACCGGTGCCTGGAGAGTATTTCCCTCTATGCCCTGACTTTGTCGTTGAACTGCGCTCCAAGAGCGATCGCCTGCTTCCCTTGCAGAACAAGATGCAGGAATACATGGAAAATGGCGCACTCTTGGGCTGGCTGATCGATCCTCAGACCGGGCGAGTGGACGTGTATCGCTTAGACCATGAAGTTGAGGTGTTGGGAGAGCCCGAGGAGCTATCCGGAGAAGATGTGTTGCCAGGATTCGTATTGCAACGCAGACGCATCTGGTGATAGTCATCTCTTCCATGGGAATCAAACATGTCAGGAGCCTGTTATCTACCAATCTACAGGGCTAAATCCGAATGATGCAGCCATAGAGTGCGAGGTAGGTATGCAATCGAAGCTTATCCTGTAAAAGCAAGGGAATCATGGCTAAGGTATGTGTCATTTGGCTTGCTCCACTCAATGCGCTCGACAAATCTATTCCATTCATTGTTCGAAAACGATAGATCGTAAAGCTGCGCTCCAAGTTCTTCGAAATTTGGTTTTCCGGTATAGTGAGGGTGGCGCACAGGTGCTGATGAACCCTTACTTCGACACGCTCCAAACACAGCACGAGCATCACAATTAAGGACTACATTTCCGCTGTTTCAGAGCGCTGGCGATTGCAATATTAACCGCCAATATCTTTAGGGGTAGATGCTGCCCGGCCGTCCTTTGTCGAAAATTTGGAATGAATTTCCTCCCCCTTACAACTCCAATCGGCACGTTCAACTGCCAGAAGCCCCAAATTGAAAAACGCCGGAATCCCTAGTCTGAAGGGTTTTCCAGCGTTTTCTTGGAGTGCCAGGAGGCAGATTTGAACTGCCGACACGAGGATTTTCAGTCCTCTGCTCTACCAACTGAGCTATCCCGGCTAGCCATCAACACTTTTACTAGGTTAGCAGACCGATACAAGCTCTTGCAAGGACTTTCTCCAATTCCAGATCGACGGCAACTAGATTTGCGCGCGGCGAGCGAGCCGGGAGTCTTTGCTCTGGGCAAAGACGAGGACAACACGGACTTTCACCAAGAACTATTGATGCAAAATCCGGGTCTCACACACTAGGCCTAAGCACCTCTAAGCAAAAAAACCTGCTACTTTCAGCCTTTTGATAATAGAATACGCTCCCAGACTTGAAACAAGTTCCCTTCGATCGAGCTCGTTGGGGCTGGATAAGCAGTGCATTCTTCTCCAAGACATCAGCTCGGCAACGCAAACGTTCGCAAAACAGAAGCAGATATTTGACTGGCGGCCTTTCTACTCCAGAAACAAGCCGATCCCGTTGTGAACCCGAGCAGCCGTAGCGGGCGGGCGGTTAATGAGCTGACCGCCGAGGTACAAGGATGCCGAACTGCCCCCGTCGAGATTTAGGGCATCCACCGCTCCCAGCAGCTGCATCACCTGAGCTGTTTCTGTCAATGTCGGACCCCTGCCACCTACGCGATCGCCCACCGTTGCCACAATCAACGTGCCGCCTTCTCGCGTGCCGATCGCGCTGCGCGGCGCGCGCTGCTGTTGAAACGCCGAGCTGAACTGCTCCACGCCGGCATCCAACACCACACGGCTGTCCTGCACCAATAGCGGACCCGCACCGACAATTTGCGGAAACGCAGCGAATTCTGGCGGATAGCTAACAGCATCTAACCTCACTGCTGCCCCCTTACCGAGAACGGCTACTAAGTCCGAGCGATCGCCTCGCGCCGCCAACAAATAGCCGTCCGGAGGAATCGGAATGGCGGACTGCCCTGCCGGACCGCCTGCCACCTGCCGCACCACGCGATCGCCTTGCACCAGCGCGATTGTTTCGTTATCTGTCAGTGGCGTGTAGGTCGCGCCCCACTCAGGCGTGTAGCGCCCGATGCCGGCCTGTACGTAGCCGCTGTTGAGAAACGGCAGCGGCCAGCGCCGACCGCGTCCGTCTGTCAGCGTCTCGACGTAGCGCAACCGCCCCATCTCCACTTTGCCCGCATCATTCCACGCGATCGCCCCGCGATTGAGAATTGGACCCGAATGCCAGCGCCCGTCTCGACGCACGGCACCTAACGGTAGCTTCGTGTTGCGGTTGAAAAAGCCCGCATTGATCGCCGCGGCGACTTGGAGTCGCTGTGCCATCGACTGCAGCGGAAAGATCCCGGTCATCTGCCGCTCGTCACCCCAAAACGGGCGCGGTGCGATGCCCGGCGCAAATTGATCCACTTCCAACCAAGTCACTGGAAAGCGCGACGCTCCCAATGTCACGTACTGCTGCCGCCACCAAATTTGTGGCATCCACCGAATCTCGCGGGCGGGCAAATACTCCGGACTTACATCGATCGCCAACCGCGGCGGGTTCGCCAAAGTCGTCAGGTGCACCCCGGCGTGCTCCGGCAGCGCGATCTGCAACTCCGTCCGTGCTGGCGCGATCGCCACGCCCAATAGCGGGGGATTGAAATCCTCCATTTCCTCATTTTCGGTTGCCACCGGAAAACGCGCCGCCAGGGCTGAGGATGCAACGGCCTGGAGCGCGACTGTTGCCGTATCGCGTCCCTGCTTCAGCGTCCAGAAGGTCGGGTTTTCTAGCTCGACAATAATTTGCTTGCCGCGGGAGCGCGCGGTCGCTCCATCTGCAACGCGTATGTCTGCAATGCGCGGCGGTGTGAAGTTCACCTCCAACACGCCCGCCGACACCTGCAATCGACCGCCGACGCGCTCCACCAACTGCTCGATCGCCACATACCGGCGGGCATCCACAAGCATGGCGTTCGCTACTTCCGGTTGCTTCCTTTCGGTCGGGAACCAGAACAACGGCTGCTGCAGCGGATCGTCCGTGTTCGCCAACTCGATGCCCAGGCGTTGCAGCAATGCCGTGTCGCCGATCCCGAAATGCGTTCCGCAGCAGTCCTGCCACTCGCGCCAGGACAGCGGCAGCTTCTCGCCATTCAACGCGATCGCCTCGCCCCGCTGCAGCACTTGTATTGGTATGTCCTCTGGCACCTGCTGCGCGCGGGCTACCGTCACGGTCAGCACGGCCGCGATCGCCGCCGCCATCAGCCATCGCCCGCGCTGCCACCAGCGCGCAACGAGTGCGGACCAGCCGCCCCAACTGCCACGATCGTTCCAACCCTTTCCCGAACTATCCACTACGCCTCCTTGCCATTCCATTGCATTAATACACTGCGTGCAGCACAGTTTTTTTGGAAAAACTGCATCATTAATTCCTGACTTCTGCAACGATCGGATTGCGTAGTTCCGCAACTAATTCATAATGAGAGTAATAAGGTTGCGGAACATAAAGCCCGCTACGACAATCGAGCGATCGCTGCCGCACCCGCAGATGCAAATGCGCGAATGCGAGTTCCCGCCCGGCCTCGATTGCCTGCGCGAGTCAGTATTTGTTTCGGGTGGGAAATCCGGATAAGATGTCTAACCAGTCAGAACGTTGCCGCGATCGAAACGCCGTTCTAAGCGAATGCTCCCGTGCCAGTTGAGAATGATTTCCCGGTCAAGACTGGGAGATTAACTGCTGCGTTGTCGGCGATCGCGCGCGTTCGAACCGGCTAAGCTTGCGAGGGTTTGCCCCCGCTTCTGCCTCGGGATTGCCATCGCCATTCCATTCATCCAAACATCGGCTTTCAACCGTTGCGCAACTGAAGGTTTGCCCGCTCGACTACACTCGATTTACACCATCACTTGAAGGAAACGCACCCAACGGGCTCGCTTTGGTTGCAGCTCGTTCGTCGCCAATTCTCCTTTTCACGAAACCGCTTTCACGAAACGCTCGCATGGAACGTCTAGCCATGGATCAAGCTACCCATCAAACGAAGCAAACGCCTTTTCAAGGTCAGCGTTGGCTGGTCGAAGAACGCGATGCCTGCGGTGTCGGCGTCATTGCCACCCAATCGGCACGAGCCAGCCACCGCTTGATCGAGCAAGCACTCATCGCGCTGGGGTGCCTGGAGCACCGGGGCGGGTGCAGTGCCGATCGCGACTCGGGCGACGGGGCGGGTTTGATGAGCGCAGTTCCATGGGCGGTGCTTGATAAATGGCTGCAGGCAAACGGCAGCGAGTGCCCCGCGCCCGAGCGCAGTGCCGTCGCGATGGCGTTCTTGCCCGTCGATACCGACCGAGCGGCTGCCGCCCGACAGTGCGTGGAGCAAGTGCTTCAGCAGCACAATTTGCAACTGCTGGGTTGGCGCGAAGTACCCGTTCGTCCCGAAGTCCTCGGACCGCAGGCACGCGAAAACGCTCCGCGCATCGAGCAGGCGATCGTGACGTCGGTTGGATTGGTCGGCGATGCTCTGGAAAAAGCGCTATACCTGGCGCGGGCAGAAATCAATAAAGCCATCGCTGCTTGCGCAGCGATCGCCGATCCGGACGAGTTTTACATATGCTCGTTCTCATCGCGAACCATTGTCTACAAAGGCATGGTGCGATCGGCCGTGCTCGGCGAGTTTTATCTCGACCTACAAAATCCCGACTTTGTCAGTCCGTTCGCAGTTTATCACCGCCGCTTTAGCACCAATACCATGCCCAAGTGGCCGCTCGCGCAGCCCATGCGCCTGCTCGGTCACAACGGCGAAATCAATACATTATTGGGCAACATCAACTGGATGGTAGCCCGGGAAGCCGACTTAGCTAACTCGCATGCTTGGTCCGCTGGCGAGCTAGATGCCCTCAAGCCGCTAGTAGACCAGCACAAGAGCGACTCTGCCAACCTTGACAGCGTCATGGAGTTGCTCGTACGCTCCGGTCGCAGCCCGCTCGAGGCGATCGCCGTGATGGTGCCGGAAGCCTACGACAACCAGCCCGACCTCGACGACTATCCCGAAATCGTCGATTACTACGAATACTACAGCGGTATCCAGGAACCCTGGGATGGCCCGGCGTTGTTGGCATTCGGCGACGGTAAAATTGTCGGCGCGGCCCTGGATCGCAACGGCTTGCGTCCCGCTCGCTACAGCATCACCAAAGACGGCTACGTAGTCATCGGCTCGGAAGCTGGCATCGTCGACCTACCCGAAGCCGACATCGTTGAGAAAGGTCGCCTCGGTCCCGGTCAGGTCATTGCGGTCGATCTCGAACGCCACGAAATCCTCAAGAACTGGGATATCAAACAGCGCATTGCCCAAGCCCATCCCTACGGGGAGTGGGTGCGCGCCGCGCGCCAGGTTGTAGAGCCCAGCAAATTCGCCACCGAGTGCATCCTGGATCCAATCGATGCCCTGCGCGCCCAAACTGCCTTCGGCTACAACGCCGAGGACGTAGCAATGGTCGTGGTCCCAATGGCTACCCAAGCCAAAGAGCCGACCTTCTGCATGGGGGACGACACGCCGCTGGCGGTGCTGTCGGCGAAGCCGCGCCTGCTATACGACTACTTCAAGCAGCGGTTCGCACAGGTCACCAATCCGCCGATCGACCCGCTGCGCGAGAGCTTGGTCATGTCCTTGGGTATGCTGCTCGGCGATCGCGGCAACATTCTCGAAATCGTTCCTGCAAACGCGCGGCAGCTCAAAATCGAGTCGCCCGTCCTCAATGAAGCCGAGCTATCGCAGGTTAAGGTATCGGGCTTTGAGGTCGCCGAGCTCTCCACGCTGTTCGCCGTTGCTGACGGACCCGATGGCTTAGCAGCAGCCGTGCAACGTCTGCAGTCTGCAGCCGAAGCTGCCGTCCGCGCGGGCAAGCAGATTTTGATCTTGAGCGATCGCGCCGGCACCGGTATCAGCGAAGAATACAGCTACATTCCGCCATTGCTGGCCGTGGGTTCGGTACACCACCACTTGATCCGCACCGGCTTGCGCTGTCGCGCGTCGCTGGTTGTCGATACCGCCCAGTGCTGGAGCACCCACCACTTTGCCTGCGCGATCGGTTACGGGGCATCGGCAATCTGTCCGTATCTGGCACTAGAGACCCTACGCCAGTGGTGGCACGACCCCAAAACCCAAAAAATGATGGACAACGGGCGCATCGATCGCCTCAGCTGCCAGGATGCCCTCAAGCAGTATCGCAAAGCCGTGGAGATGGGCTTGCTAAAAATTCTCTCCAAGATGGGCATTTCGCTGCTGTCGTCTTACCACGGGGCGCAAATCTTCGAGGCCATCGGGCTCGGTCCCGAACTCGTGGACTTAGCCTTTGCCGGCACCACTTCGCGCCTGGGCGGAATGACTCCGGCAGAACTGGCGCAAGAGACTGTTGTCTTCCACCGCCGCGCTTTCCCCAGCCTCAAGGGTAAGAAGTTGGAAAACTTCGGCTTTTACAACTACCGTCCCGGCGGCGAGTACCACATGGGCAGCCCCGAGATGTCAAAGGCGTTGCATAAAGCCGTCCGCGGTGAAGGTTACGACCATTACGAGGTCTACAAACGCTATCTAACCGAGCGTCCGGTGACGGCCTTGCGCGACCTACTCGATTTCGACAGCGATCGCGCGGCGATCGCGATCGATGGAGTCGAGTCGGTGGAAAGCATCGTCAAGCGATTCTGTACCGGTGCGATGTCGCTGGGATCGCTCTCGCGCGAAGCTCACGAAACCCTCGCGATCGCCATGAATCGCATTGGCGGCAAGTCTAATTCCGGGGAAGGTGGCGAAGACCCGATGCGCTATCTCGTCGTGCAGGATGCGGATGCAGACGGGAATTCACCGACGTTTTCGCATCTGAAGGGATTGCTCGATGGCGACACGGCGAACTCTGCGACCAAGCAAGTTGCCTCCGGACGGTTCGGCGTGACGCCGGAGTACCTCATGAGCGGTCGCCAAATCGAGATCAAGATGGCTCAGGGCGCCAAGCCGGGCGAAGGCGGTCAGTTGCCCGGCAAGAAGGTCAGCCCCTACATCGCCATGCTGCGGCGCTCTAAGCCAGGCGTACCGCTGATTTCGCCGCCGCCCCACCACGACATTTACTCAATTGAGGACCTGGCGCAGCTCATCTTCGACCTGCATCAAATCAACCCCGATGCAGGTGTTTCGGTGAAGCTCGTCGCGGAAATCGGTATCGGTACGGTCGCGGCCGGCGTCGCCAAAGCAAATGCCGATGTCATCCAAATCTCCGGACACGACGGCGGCACGGGTGCATCGCCCCTCAGCTCGATCAAGCATGCGGGCGGTCCCTGGGAGCTGGGCGTCACTGAAGTGCATCGTACGCTGTTGCAAAACGACCTGCGCGATCGGGTTTTACTCCGAGCCGACGGCGGCATCAAAACCGGTTGGGACGTCCTGATAGCAGCGTTGATGGGTGCCGAAGAATACGGTTTCGGCTCCGTGTCGATGATTGCTGAGGGATGCATTATGGCGCGCGTCTGCCACACCAACAACTGCCCGGTGGGCGTTGCAACCCAGCAAGAGCACCTGCGCAAGCGCTTCCCGGGCACGCCGGAGCATGTGGTCAACTTCTTCTATTTCGTTGCCGAAGAAGTCCGAATGCTGCTGGCACGGTTGGGCTATCGCAGCCTCAAGGACATTATCGGGCGGGGCGATTTACTGAAGGTGCGCGCCGATGCAGTTGTAACCAAAACCCAGCATTTGCTGGAGGGCTTGAGCTGTCTGACAGACTTACCCGACGTACGGGACGATCGCGCGTGGTTGGAGCACGAATCAGTCCACAGCAACGGTCCGGTGCTCGACGATAAGATCCTGGCCGACCCTGAGATTGCAGCCGCGATTTGCAACCAAGGCAGCATCGTCAAACACTTGAAAACAGTCAATACGGACCGTTCTGTGGGCGCGCGGGTTGCGGGTCGCATTGCCAAACAGTACGGCGACGCGGGCTTTGAAGGCGAAATCCGTCTCAACTTCACGGGGGCTGCCGGCCAGAGTTTCGGCGCGTTCAACCTAACGGGTATGACACTGCACCTGACGGGTGTTGCCAATGACTACGTTGGCAAGGGCATGAACGGCGGCGAGATCGTCGTGGTGCCGCCAGCAGATGCGGGTTACGACCCAGCCGAGAACGCGGCGATCGGTAACACCTGTCTCTATGGCGCGACGGGGGGCGTGCTCTACGCCGACGGGCGGGCGGGCGAACGTTTCGCCGTGCGCAACTCAGTGGGCAAGGCCGTTATCCTGGGCGCGGGCGACCACTGCTGCGAGTACATGACCGGTGGCGTGGTGGTCGTGCTGGGGACGGTCGGTCGCAACGTCGGCGCCGGCATGACCGGCGGCATCGGTTACTTCCTCGATGAAGAGGACAAGTTCCCTGCGCGCGTCAATCCCGAAATTGTCAGCATCCAGCGCGTTTGCACCGCTGCCGGCGAGCAGCAGCTCAAGGAACTCGTCATCGCACACGCTAAGCGAACTGGCAGTTGCAAGTCTCAACAGATCCTGGCTGCTTGGGACGAGTACCTACCGCAGTTCTGGCAGGTGGTACCGCCGTCGGAAGCCGATTCGGCGATCGCCAACCCGGATGCTGCCGCTGCTGAAAAAGAGCTGACTTCGGTGTAATCGACCGAGCCCGATGCGATTGCCCAGCAAGTTGTGCGTTCGAATGCAGCCTCACTCAAAAAACTCCCCCGGTATTGGGTTGAGTTGAGAATTGAGGTTGAAATCTGAGGGGGTGACACAGAGCTCAAAAGCCAGCTAATCGAGGCTATTGGGCTCATCGCCATAGTTCGTTAAGCAACCGTTTCAGGGGCTATGTCTCGATGACCTCTCGACGAGGCATTGCCCAATGGAGGGGTGAAGCGCTCGAAACACCCATCCGAACCCATATGCGCTCAAATGGTTTCGGGCTAGTGAGTTCGGGTAGTTCTTACCCAAAGCGATAGCCGAAACCGCGCACCGTAACGATGTATTCCGGCTGGCTGGGATCGGGTTCGAGCTTCTCGCGCAGCCAGCGGATGTGGACGTCGACAGTTTTGGTGTCGCCGAGGAAGTCCGGTCCCCAAATTTGTTCGATCAACTGTTCGCGTGACCAAACGCGTCGGGGCGAACTGATAAACAGCTCTAGCAAGCGGAATTCTTTCGGGGAGAGACTGGTTTCCTCCCCGCGCACGGTTACCCGGCACTCTTGGGGATAGAGCGTGACATCGCGATACTGCAGCACTGGGGTTTGTGGCAAGCTGCTGAAGCGTTGTCGGCGCAGCAACGCTCGGCAGCGCGCAACCAACTCGGGCATGCTAAATGGCTTGGTGAGATAGTCGTCAGCGCCAACTTCTAACCCGAGAACGCGATCGGTTTCGCTGGCGCGGGCGCTGAGGATGAGAATCGGGACGATGTTGCCCTGGAAACGCAACCAACGGCAAATATCGAGACCGTTGGCTTGTGGCAACATCAAATCCAAAATAACTAGATCGAAAGGAAACTCGGAACCGACTTGCTCGGCAGCTTGCAAGAGGCTCGAAGCGGTGCGTCCTTCACTCGCTGTCGTCACCTCGTATCCTTCCTCTCGCAGGGCAAGGGAGACCATCTCGCGAATGAGGTCTTCGTCCTCGACGATGAGAATCCGGGCAGCCCGCGCCAATTCCGGCGATGTCAGACCCTTTGGTACGTCTAGCGACAGCATGGATTAAAAGCGATTGTCCATCTCTGAGCCTCATTTACACTACACCAAAATGACTCTCTGCAAACTCTGTGACAGGATCCGCTCACAAATCCTTACGCGATCGCCTGCAAAATCGTTACGGATTTTTGAACTTCGATGGTTCGCTCCGAGTCGGGACTGCACGGATTGCATAAACTGGTTGTGAATTGCCAGCTGGGTCGAGCAGTCATCAACGGCAGTTGATTGGTTGGGCGGGAGCGCAGATAAGCGTCCGAGATCTTGACAGGATGGTGGTTCCTGTCCAATATCGATCCGCAACGGCAACCGAGTGGTTTGCCAGCAGTCCGTTTACCCGATCGCAGATTATTCTGGCGGCGCGGCGCGTGCCAAGACAACGGGGTTGAGGGGCGACCAACGCGTCAGCTTGCCCGTCGGCACCGATCGCGCCACTTGCACCTGCAGCAACCGCACCTGCCAGTTGTGCTCGCGCAGCCAATTTAAAGCGGCAAGTTGACGCTCTAGGGTTGCGAAGGCCAGGACAACTAGACCGCTGGGCAACAGGCGATCGCCGCACGTTGAAAGAATATCCCCTAGTTTGCCGCTGCTGCCGCCCACAAACACGCGATCGGGGGCGGGTAGTTTTGTAAGTGCTTCTGGAGCCGTGCCGCTGACAACCGTCACGTTTCCAACTTGTAACCGCCGGCAGTTCTCGGCAATCAGCCCGCGACCGGCAGCCGTCTGCTCGATTGCAAAGACGCGCCCGCGAGCACAGAGGCGGGCAACCTCAATTGCGACCGATCCGGTTCCCGCTCCCACATCCCAAACCGTGTGGTCCTCTCGCAGCGCCAGTTCTCCCAGGGCTGCGATGCGGACTTCGCGTTTGGTCATCAATCCGGGACGATCGCGGAAGCTGGCGAATGCAACGTCCGGCAATCCAAAGAGCGGCAACTCCGACGGATCTGGCACAGCGATCGCGTCATCTCGCCTCAGCAACACGACCACATTCAGCGCTGCAAACTCGCGTTGTATTGTTGCTGGAGTCAACCGTTCGATGCGCTCCCACGAACCGCCGAGGTTCTCGCATACCCAAAGCTCGTAACACTCGCTCAGATCCAAAGCCGATAGAACCCGCGCGATCGTGCGGGGAGTATTATCGGTATCAGTCAACACGGCGATTTTATCTGCGCGGCTTAGCAACACCCGGGTCAGTTCCTCCGTGTTGCGTCCGTGGACGCTGATGCAACAAGCATCGTGCCAAGGCACGCGCAGGCGACTGAATGCCAACTGCACCGCCGACACGTGTGGGTGGAAACGGAGGGCATCGGCCGGCAGTTCTGCAAGCAGCAGCCGGCCGATGCCGAAAAACAGCGGGTCGCCCGATGCCAGCACCACGACTGACTCTCCGGCTGCGCGCGCAGCTCGCACCTCTGCCAACCCCTCTGCGAAATTGCCGAACGCGATGCGCCGCGCTGAATGCGACCAAAAGTAACCGAGTAGGCGATCGCTGCCTACCAACACGGTTGCCGCGGCAATTAGGTCGCGTGCGCGCTCGCTCAAGCCCGCCGGACCGTCGAGATCGACACCAATCACCTGAATCGGTGGCAGGACCGGCGACGACTCGACCGGCCGCCCCTCGCTTGTTTGTTGCTCTGGCTGCTCGGTCATGTCCGGTTGGTAAGCTCTTCGTCCCCAGGTATACCGTGAAGGTTTGCGATCGGTACGGTTGCCAGACGCCCCTCAAGCGACGGTACGTCAACCATTATTCCGGACCCGGTGAAGTTAAGAACAACAGATAGCATGTACGTCTTGTTTATCGGCGATTCCTTCGTCAACGGTACCGGCGATCCGGATTATCTCGGTTGGACGGGGCGCCTGTGCCAGCGCGCGCGCCACCGAGGGGAAGCGCTGACGGCTTACAACCTGGGGGTCCGCGGCGATACTAGCACCGACATTCGCACGCGTTGGGAGCAGGAAGTCAACGCCCGCGTCCGCACCGATCTCGAGATCCGGTTGGTATTTTCGTTCGGAACCAATGACACCATGGTTCAAAGCGATCGCCCGCGCGTCCCGCCCGGTGCATCCGTCGAGAACGCCCGCGCCATTCTGACTGCCGCTCGCGCTCGCTTTCCCGTCCTGATGGTGGGGCCGCCCGCGATCGTCGATCGCGGGCAAAATCGTCGCACTGCAGCACTTTCGTCTGAGTTCGCTGCTCTGTGTGCTGAACTCGACATCCCTTACTTGGATGCCCTGACCCCGACCTCGCGTTCCCCAATTTGGATGGGTGAAGTAGCCGCCGGCGATGGCGCGCATCCACACGCTGCTGGATACGAGGAACTGGCTGCAGTGGTAGCCCGCTGGCCGGAATGGCAGCTGCACACAAGCAGCTAGCGATCGCGGTATCGCTCTTATTCCAGCGGGCGAAGGGTTTTGCCGATCCACGTTAAGTACGGCGGCAGTCCGGCCGCGATCGGCAGCGCGAGGATCTCAGGCAACTCGTAGGAATGCAGCTCGCAAACGCGGCTCGCGATCGCATCAAACCGGGCCAAATCGGTTTTAACAAGCAATTGCCATTCTGGCTCCGAGCAAATTTCGCCCTTCCAGGCATACACCGACTGCACTGGAAATAGCGTTGCACAAGCTGCCAACTGCTCTTGAACTAAGGTTGAGGCGATTTCACGAGCTTCTGCCTCAGAGGCAGCAGTTATCAACACGACACCATAGTCTGCCGCACCGGGTTGCATCAAACCCTGCATTAAGCCAACCCCAGATTCGGCTGTAGTAGGAACTGCGCGCGCTGCGCATCCCGTTGCGGCAACCGCACGTTGTGCAGTACGGCACCTTCGAGATCGACGCCATCCAAATTGGCGCCGTGCAGGTGTGCGGCGCTGAGGTTGGCGCGTGCCAGCACGGCGGCCGACAAATTTGCCCCCTCTAGCACGGCTGCGGTCAGATTGGCACGCGTCAGATTAGCAGCACCGAGATCCGCCCAACGCAGGCGCGCGCCCTGCAGATTGGCAGCACTTAGATTCGCAGCTGCTAAGTTTGCCCCGCTCAACCGCGCTTCAGATAAGTTGATATGCGCTAGGTTGGCACGGCGCAAATCGACGCCCTTCAGAAAAGTTCGGCTGAGATTGGCTCCGGTCAGAGATAAGCCTTGGGTCCACGCTCGCGATAGACGTGCTTCGCGCAGATTCGCCCAATCCAGGACAACATATCGCAAGTCGGACTCGCGCAGATTGGCGCGCGGCAAATTCGCACCGCAGAGGTTAGCAGCAAACAAGTTGGCTCCGCGCAAGTTGGCAAACGCCAAATCCGCTCCGCTTAGACGCACATTTGGTAGCGATGCTTTGACCAAGAACGCCCCTTCCAAACTGGCTTTCGTGAGGTCGGCCTTGGCAAAGATGGCATCGCTAAGCTTCGTAAAGCTAAAGTTTGCCCAATTCAGCGCTGCACCGCTAAAGTTCGAGTTTGTCAGGAACGCCCGCCCGAAATTTGCGCCCATCAAGTTGGACCCCGCGAAGTTGGCGGCAATCAGCGTAACCCCGCGGAGATCGATGCCGCGCAAGTCGAGCCCGCTAAAGTCGCGGTTTCCCTGCTCGTACTGCAACAGCAACTGACTGCGATCCGGGCTGCCATCCATGTGCTCTCCTTGAGAACTCCGGGCGTGCGGTGCACCCGTTGGTGGCTTTTATTCTAGGGTGAGGGGTTGCTCAGTTCCGTTCGCATACAACCAAAGTCAAAAGAATTTGCAAAACTTAAGGTTGTTTTTATGTTCTCAATATCCACAGACGTCCGGTGGCGAACTCGTGATGGTGGCTGGCACTCGGAAACTAGAATGCATGCTGGCGGCAGGAAGCGATCGCCGGCACTTTGTTAGCGCTCGAGACTGCTTGTTGTTCGTTTTGGATTCGAGCGAGTTAATCGGGTGCTGACAGCGAGTATACGCGGCCGTCGAGTAGCAAACGCGTAATACCTTTAGCTTCCAGATGCGATCGCGTCTTCCGCAGCATCTGACCGTCGGGAACTTTAATGACCCGTTGGAAGCGGTTGGTCGCGAAGCGACGTGCCACGCGATGATTGTCGAATACGGGCAGGGTCTTTTGCTGCTCTTCGAGATCGGGAATCGTCCCAAGATCGCTGAAATCCTTGAGGGGGGGTGAGATTAAGTCGCCAGTCTTGTCGACGACAAGGTAGCAGGTCCGCGGAAACTCGGCAGCCGCAAATGGCAACACGCGGACGGACTCGGATGTGGCGCGCGCATGCAGGCCCTCGCTCTCGCCGTCAAGCAAGCTGTCGTCATCGTCGTCGAGGTCATCTTCATCGACATCGTGATCGTCTGCATCGTCGAAGTCGATGTCCGACCCATACATCTCCCGCAGCGTAGAAAAATCCTCACCGTCCGCGCTGTCCGTGGCATCGGCTGCTGCCAAGCGATCGCGTTTCAGAATGGGTCGTGCTGGGAAGGTGGGCTCTTCCTCCTGCACGTCTGGCTCGGCTTTGGGTACGAGCAGCAGTTCTGTCTGAGTAGACCGCTCGTCGCTGGCAGAGGAAAGGCTGGAGCGCCGCCGCCGCCGGACGGACGGCTGTCCTTCAGTGGTTGCTGCATCTGCTGGAGGCTTCGATGCAATGACAGTCATGGGGGGGGTAACTTCCGCATCCACCGCCTCGGACACGCTGTTGTCGGCATCGATAGAGCGATGGGCATTGCGCCCGTGGCGCTGCTTTTGCCGGACGAGCTGACCGTATTCGTCTTCGGCAATAAAGCGTTTGAGAATGCGACTGACAGTGGAGTTGCCGACTTGAAAGCGCTTGGCTAGGGTGGAGGTTGTTTCGTCGGTTTTGCGGTAGAGCCGAACGACTTCTTGCTGGTCGGTATCGGATAGCTTCTTCGGACTCATCGGGGGCACTCCAGCCGGAACGGCAACGGGGGCAGCCCAGGCGAAGGGCGCGCTCCACAGGCAACAATGTTATCGCATCGTATGAAGCACCCGCTGATTTGCATTACTCCTTACTGCTTACACGAGTCTCGACGTTCCCCCGGCACTTTTCCTCAGCGCAGTAGCTCTCGGAGTTCTTTTAAAATTCGCCACTCGGGGTGTTGTGAGGGACGCGGTTGCGTGAAGAGACCGTGGCGCGGGCTGAAGCAAAATGCCACGATAAAAAAAACCGTTGCTACAAGGACGATCGCCGGGCCCGAGGGCAGATTGTAGTAGTAACTCAGATACATGCCGCTGATGCTGGAGACTACCCCAAATCCTGCTCCTAGAAACATTACTTCGTGCAGTCGCTTGACAATCAAGTAGGCGGTGGCTCCCGGCGTAATCAGCAGCGATAGCACCAGCGCGAGACCGACTGTTTTGAGACTGGCGACGATCGTCAGCGCCATTAAGATCGTCAAGCCAAAGTTCAACAAGTTGACGGGCAGGCCGGCTGCTTCGGCGCCTTCCGGGTCGAATGTATAAAACAACAGCTCTTTATAAAACACTCCGATCGCAACCGTAACTAACACCGCCACGATTGCCGTGTCGCGGACGTCGGCTCCCGAAACGCCCAAGATGTTGCCGAACAAAAAGTGCAGCAAGTCGATTTTGTTGCTTTTTTGCAGCACGGTAATCATGGCAATCCCGAGTGCAAAGAACGACGAGAGGACGATGCTCATAGCGGCATCCTCCTTGATGCGCGATCGCGTCTGAATCCAAGCGATCGCCATGGTGCTGACAATGCCGGAAGCAAAGGCACCGATATAAATATTGCCGCCGAGCATAAACGCGATCGCCAGCCCCGGCAGCACGGCATGGCTGACCGCATCCCCAAGCATGGCCAGGCGCCGCACCATCAGGTAGCTACCGACGAGCGCGCAGATAATGCCGACGATAATGGCAATGACGAGCGATCGCTGCATGAATCCATACTGCAGCGGCTCGACGAGGGTACTGACACCGATCGCGAGGCTCAAGCAGCGTCCTCCGCGAAGAACGTTACCTTCGCCCCGTAGGCACGCTCGAGGTTTTTCTCGGTTAGCACGCAGCGGCGTTCGCCAACAGCAATCAACTCGCGATCGAGCAAGATCAGATCGTCGAAATGGGCGATTGTTTCGCCGAGGTCGTGATTGACAACTGTCACGATATTGCCAGCATCGGCCAGCTCGCGGAAGATCGAGAAGAGGACGGTTTCGGTCACGCGATCGACGCCAACAAAGGGTTCGTCGAAGAAGAATGCATCGGCCTGTTGAGCGAGCGCGCGTGCCAAGAAAACGCGCTGCTGCTGTCCGCCCGACAGCGCGCCGATCGCGCGATCTCGATAGGACTCCATCCCGACGCGTTCGAGCGCGTCACGGGCAATGTGTCGGGAAGCTGTCGAGAACCGCCGCAACCAACCTGTCGGCTGAACCCGACCCATCATCACCACATCCCACACCGTTGCCGGGTACTGCCAGTCGATTTGCGATCGCTGCGGCACGTAGGCAACCCGCTCCCGCTGGAGGCTGAGGGCGTGCCCCCCGAGAGTGGCGGATCCGGAGATCGGCCGCACCAGGCCGAGCATGGCTTTCATTAACGTGCTTTTGCCCGCACCGTTGGGACCGATGATGCCCGTCAACCGCCCGGCCCGCACCCGACAAGTTACATCCCGCAGTGCCTCAACATCGCGATAGCGCACGCTCAAGCGCTCGGTGCAAATACTGTTATCAGACGCCGGCGTTTGGACCCGCGCCTCGCAACGATTGCGGGCAATGCGCTCTGTGAAGTTGGCAGCGGTCATGAGGTAGGGCTCCAGATCGGCGGCTCGAAAAAATGAATGAATTGTGAGAATCCTTGCTTGTAGTCTATGATACCTGCTGTCCGCTCGAAAAGTGAATGAATTGTGAGAATCTGCCACTCGATCGCAACTGCCACCGACTCAAAGCAAAGGTTTCCGATCGCGGGTATATCTTGCTGGCTCGCCGTCAGTGCAGGGACCTTGCTCGTCGGTTGTAATGTTCCGCCTTCTGAAACCGATGGTGGTGGCGACGGTCGTCCGGATATCGTGGCGACCAGCACGATGCTGACAGACTGGACCGAACGCGTGGGGGGTGACGCGATCGCACTAACCGGAATTCTCAAACCCGGTGACGACCCGCACGTGTACGAACCAGTTCCAGGCGATGTGGAGGCGATCGAAGCTGCAGAGCTGACGATTTACAACGGCTTCAACCTCGAGCCCCAATTGATTCGCATCGTCAAGGCGTCGGGGTCGCCTGCCCGCGCCGTTGGCGAATCCGTAACGCCACTCGACTTTGAGTATGAAGGACAAACCGAACCCGACCCGCACGTGTGGGGCGATGTGGAAAACGCGATCGCAATTGTGGCAGCAATTCGCGACGAACTGGTGGCGATCGCGCCCGAGTCCGAGTCCGAAATTCAGGCTAACGCCGACGCTTATATTGCCGAATTACAACGCTTGGATACCTGGGTTGCGGCGCAGATTGCAACAATTCCGCCCGAACAGCGTCGGTTGGTAACGACGCACGATGCCTTTCAGTACTATGCTGCCGCCTACGGTCTGGAGGTCATCGGCACGCTCATTGGTATCAGCACTGAAGAGCAACCGAGTGCGAAAACGGTTCGCGACCTGGTTGAAGCCGTCAAGACAGCGAAGGTTCCTGCTATTTTTGCCGAAACCACCATTAATCCCGAGCTGATTGCTACAGTTGCCCGCGAAGCGAACGTGACACTTCCTGAGGAGGAGTTATATTCGGATTCGCTCGGGGCGGTAGGTAGCGATGCCGATTCCTACATCGGCATGGTGGTTGCTAATACGCGCACCATTACAGAAGCGCTGGGCGGCAAGTTCCAGCCGTTTGAGGCGGCTCCTGAGTAATTCAAAACTTCCTGGGTCGGTCCTCGCCCCGGGCTGATGTTGGACGTCAGCTTGTCGATGGAGGCGATGGCTAGCGAAAGTGTGTCAACGAAGGTGTGACACCAAAGACTTGAAGCTTTTAGAAGTGCATATTCATCACTGCACCAATGGTTCCAGTCGAATACATAACCTGTCCGAGAGTGGTGGCTCTTCAAGCAAAGTTGCTTAGGGGGAAGTATAGCTCTAGTAAAGCTGCACGCATCAGGTTGAAACCAGGTAGGCACAGGTTGAAAACTCGTTTTGCAATCGCAATAGCTGCGGCGACTATGGGTATATACAAATAGCTAGAGATCGCGTTCGGTTAGTGCCTGTCTCGATCGAGGGCACTTCAAAAAATTACAGGATTGTGGCGTACCGATGGCTGACATGCCCATGCTGCTGAGCTGAATCTTCAGTCTTAAGCGAAGTAATCGAGGTGCCCTAAAGACCGATCGCAGGTTGAGACCCCTTAGAAGCTCGATATCCTCAATGGACGGCACTTAGTTGGGGTTGCTAAGAGCTCAACGCCCTGTGAGGCAAGGATTTGCCCCGCTTGGCAGCATCTTTTGTCGGTGAATAAGGCTGAATAGACTGTGCTTCGCCAAATCCGACAGAGCATGTCTTTTTATAAATACACTCCTCCCACAAGAATTTTGCGTATCAGAAGATTGCGATTGATGCCCTCTCCGTCCGAGCAAAACCCTTCGGACGGGCCCGATCGATGGGAGCGGACGAGGTGACGGTGCGATCGAGGCGCTATGGTAGAAGGACCGAACCATTGCTCTGTCGAGTTTTTCAGTCACCCCGCTCATGTTCGACGCCCTCGCCGATCGCCTCGAAGACGCCTGGAAAAAGCTGCGCGGTCAGGACAAGATCGGTGCCGCCAATATCAAGCCGGCCCTCCAAGAAATCCGCCGCGCACTGCTGTCCGCCGACGTCAACCTGCAAGTCGTGCGCGACTTCGTCGCAGACGTAGAGAAGAAAGCCCTCGGTGCCGAGGTTGTCTCTGGCGTCCGACCCGACCAGCAGTTCGTCAAGATCGTTTACGACGAACTCGTGGAGGTGATGGGCGAAACCAATGTGCCCCTCGCCCAAGCCGAGCGATCGCCTACCATCGTGCTCATGGCCGGCTTGCAGGGCACCGGTAAAACCACCGCCACAGCAAAACTAGCTCTGTTCTTAAAGAAACAAGAGCGCAACGCCTTAATGGTGGCCACCGACGTCTATCGTCCCGCCGCGATCGACCAGCTCATAACCCTCGGCTCGCAGATCGACGTCCCAGTCTTCGAGCTCGGCACCGATGCCGACCCCGTGGACATCGCGCGCCAAGGTATCGAGCATGCCAAGGCCGAAGGCATCGACACCGTTTTGATCGACACCGCCGGCCGCCTGCAAATCGACACGGACATGATGGACGAGCTGCGGCGTATCAAAGACACCGTGCGCCCCGACGAAGTGCTTCTCGTCGTGGACGCGATGACCGGTCAAGAAGCCGCCAGCCTTACGGCTACGTTCCACGACCAAATCGGGGTTACCGGTGCGATTTTGACCAAGCTCGACGGCGACAGTCGCGGCGGTGCGGCACTGTCGGTGCGGCGCATATCCGGACAGCCGATCAAGTTCGTCGGCGTCGGCGAAAAGGTCGAAGCCCTACAGCCGTTTTATCCCGAACGCATGGCCTCGCGCATTTTGGGGATGGGCGACGTCGTCTCCTTGGTTGAGAAAGCGCAAGAAGAAATCGACCTCGCTGATGCCGAAGCATTGCAAGCCAAAATGATGGAGGCGCGCTTCGATTTCAACGACTTCCTCAAGCAAATGCGCCTGCTGAAAGGGATGGGCTCCTTCGGTAGCATCATGAAGATGATTCCGGGCATGAACAAGCTCAGCGGCGCCGACATCGAAAAAGGCGAAGGGCAGCTCAAGCGTGTCGAAGCCATGATCGGCTCCATGACCAAGCTGGAACGCGAAGACCCGGATTTGCTATCGCGATCGCCCGGTCGCCGTCGCCGCATTGCCAAAGGCTCCGGTCACAAAGATACCGAAGTCATGAAGCTCGTCAACGACTTCAACCGCATGCGCACGATGATGCAGCAGATGAGCCAAGGCGGGATGATGCCCGGTATGGGGGGTATGCCCGGCATGGGCGGTATGGGCGGTGGCATGCCTGGTATGGGTGGCATGTTCGGCGGCGGTCAGCGTCCCGGTTTCCGGGCTACCGGTGGCGGTAAAAAGAAGAAAAAGCAGAAGAAGAAAAAAGGCTTCGGCGATCTGTAGACACGACAACTTGCCTGCAATTCGGCTGACATCGACACCAGTTGCGACGAACGCAAGCAGGAACTCGAGACGAGCGCGTGATGGCAAATCTTCGTTTGGGACTGTGGATTGGCTTGCTGGTGCTGTTGGGCTTGTTTGTCTTGCAGAACTGGTTGCCCGTGCTACCGCTTGTGGTATTTGGCAATGCCACGATCGCCTTACCTGCGGGGATTTGGCTGGCGATCGCCGCGGCAGCCGGCTTTTTGACTGGCTTGATACTGCGATTGCTGGCCGCCCTCGGTCGCGGACCTAGCCGGCAGCCGGTCGAGTCCGTCGCGCGATCGCCGCGAACGCAATCGAAGTCGCGGGCAACCGAGCGTGCCAGTCGTCGCCAGCCCGTGGTGGATTGGGAGCGAGCGTCCTCGGCTGATTGGAAAGATGCCGAGGAAGACGAGTGGGATATCGAAAACCCACCCGAGCGATCGCCCGAGTCGTTTCCTCGCGCGGTCGATCTACCCAAACAGCCGACGGCGGCAGCCGAGGCAGCCCCGCGCGATCGCGTCATTTCCGAACCGTCTCGACCGCCGGCAGTTGAGGATGCTCCCCACACTCGCAGCAACCAGCGCGCAACTGCCTCCCCCGGTACCGTGTACGATGCTGACTACCGCGTCATCAACCCGCCGCTATGGGATGTCGCCCCCCAAGCTGCGGCAGACAGCGACGCGGACGCTGATGAGGATTGGGATTTCTTGGACGATGACGACCGCGACCCTTAACGATCCGCTAGATGGTTTGAGCGTCTTCCTGGTCGGCATGATGGGAGCCGGCAAAACCACTGTCGGTCGCGCCCTTGCCGCCCTGCTCGACTATCGCTTCTTCGACACCGACGACTTGATCGAGCGCGTCGCCGGTAAGTCCATTCCCGAAATCTTTGCTAGCGATGGTGAATCGGTCTTCCGCGACCTGGAAACCCAAGTCCTCGAACAAGTCTGCGCCTACACCCGCAGTGTCATTGCCACGGGTGGCGGCTGCGTGATGCGAACCCGCAATTGGAGCTACCTACAGCAGGGATTGGTCCTGTGGCTTGACGTTCCGGCGGACGTGTTGCGACTGCGACTGCGCGGCGATCGCGGCCGGCCTTTGTTGCAGACCCCCGACCCCG
This sequence comes from Rubidibacter lacunae KORDI 51-2, assembly GCF_000473895.1. Lineage (NCBI taxonomy): Bacteria > Bacillati > Cyanobacteriota > Cyanophyceae > Chroococcales > Aphanothecaceae > Rubidibacter > Rubidibacter lacunae. The sequence continues at coordinate 27,737 of NZ_ASSJ01000084.1, forward strand.
ACCGCGCGCTCGGAGACCTGATGGAAAAACGGCGATCGCGTTACGCGCTCGCAGATTTGCACCTGTCCGTCCGCCCCGAGGACAGTGCCAAGACCGTCGCCAGACGCATCGTTGCCCAGATTCCTAGCACGCGCAAGCAGTCTTAAACGATTTGCACCAAGCGGGAGGACGCAAACGCGATCGGCGACGGTCCACCTGTGGATGGAGAGCGTTCCCAGCAAACGCTCGCGCGATCGGGTCGCGGGGTACACTGAGCACTTGCAGTCGTTCTCACTCGCATCCGACACCATGACGCTCGATCGCGAATACATCCGCAGAGAGGAGGCCACCCGCGTCCGCGTCCTCAGCGAAGCTCTCCCCTACATCCAGGAATTTGCCGGTCGCATCGTCGTCGTCAAGTATGGCGGCGCAGCAATGAAAGATAAGGTGCTCAAAGACGGCGTCATTCGCGACGTGGTGTTTTTGCAGAGCGTCGGCGTGCGCCCGGTCGTCGTCCACGGCGGCGGTCCAGAGATCGACTTTTGGCTTAATAAGCTGGGCCTCGTGCCACAGTTTCGGGATGGCTTGCGCGTGACCGATGCCGACACGATGGACGTAGTGGAAATGGTGCTCGTCGGGCGGGTTAACAAGGAACTCGTCGCGCTGATCGATCAAGCGGGCGGTCGAGCCGTTGGACTCTGCGGCAAGGACGCCAACACCATTCGCGCTCGTCCCCAAGACAATGCCGACTACGGCTTCGTCGGCGACGTCAGCAGTGTTGATCCCGCTTTGGTCGTGACACTGGTTGAAAAGGGCTATGTGCCAGTGATCTCCAGTGTTGCCGCCGACCTCGACGGGCAAGCTTACAACATCAACGCCGACACGGCTGCCGGTGAGATTGCTGCTGCAATTGGAGCAGCCAAGCTAATTTTGCTCACCGACACCCCGGGTATTCTCGAAAACTACAGCGATCCGTCCACGCTCCTCGTGCGACTCGATATCCAGGACGCGCGCGACCTGATTGCCAGCGGCGTTGTCGGGGGCGGCATGATTCCCAAAGTGAATTGCTGCGTGCGATCGCTGGCTCAAGGGGTCGGTGCGGCCCATATCATCGACGGACGCATCCCGCACGCGCTGCTGCTGGAGATTTTCACGACCGACGGGATCGGTTCCATGATCGTCCCCTAGCGATCGTTAGGGGTGCGCGACTGCCAGGGACTTCTCGCCCCAAGCGATCGCTGTCCAGCCGATGCGGCATGCGGCCCAAAGCGATCGCCGCAGGCGTTAAAGCGCCCTACTGAGTCGGGGGCTCCCCAACTGCTTCGATCTCCCAGTTAGATCTCCCAGTCGCGGCTGATGAGTTCGATCGCGGCTAGAGCGAAGCGCACGCAGGCGAAGTATTCCTGTAAGGGTTCAAACTGTGCGGCACTGGTAAATAAGTTTGGTTCGAGCAATTGGCGCGGTGTCGGAATTGCCAAATACAGGCGACCGTCGTAGGTACTCAGGGCAACTCGGCGATCGCTTTGCGTGCAGAAATTCGCCAGCAATTCACGCAATGGCGGCGTTAACACGCGCGCGGCGGTGTTGCGGCGATCGTCGAAAACGGCAAACAGTCGCCCGAAGGCATCGTCCTCAAGCGGCATGCGCTCGAGGCGATCGCTCAACCGCGGTAGGTCTGCAGCTTTAGCAGGCACGAGCGTGAAGCGTCCGCGCGAGATCTCCCCAAATTCGGCAATGCAAAACAAGCCCTGAAACACCGATTGCTGGCCGATCGCCTCCAGAATCAAGTCGAGGGGAATATCATCGCTAATGCCCATGCCGTGTCGAATGCGCCAGGCGCGATAGTACAGCGCGCGCAAACCGCGCGCGGGCAATTGGATACGCGGCGGTACGCTAGCGCGGGCAGGCGGCGGTAATACTAGCGGCTGCCACGTGCGAATGTCGGCGGCCGGCGCACAAGCGGCGCGCAGCGCCCAAACGTCCGCAAGCTGAATCGATACGTCGTCGAAGCGACCGCCTATGCGATTGGCCGAGAGCACGTAGTCGGGCAGCAGCGTACTCGGGAACAGACCGCTGCCGGCGAGCGCGTTGCTGTCGAGACGGCGTTCTTCCATCAGCGACTCGCGCACGTCAAGATGGCAGCGTGCCGAGCATAGGGAATCAACGACTGCTTCAAGTGCATCGAGTCGGTAACCGCGACTGAACGTATCGAACACCGAGCTATAGACTGCCGTCCAGCAGACGAGCGCGAAACCAAATGCACCGAGCGCGATCGCGCCGATGATGACAACCAGCAGTGCGAAAATTCCCAGCGTGTCGAGAACGGGAATCTTGGCGAGCATGGCAGGCAACTGGAAGATCGCGACGACCGCACCGCCGATGGCAACGGCACCCGCCACCCCCGCGATCGCGGTGGCGAGGGCGAGCAAGAGCAAACTAGAGCGACGGCGGCGTTCGTAGGTCAGCAATTGCGGGTGCAGGTGCTGCTGAAAGTATTGCTGGAATTCGGTCAGGCTCGCGTGCCAAGGATCGAAGGGACGCACCGGGGTCGGCGCGGCAAGCGGCGGTACGGCCGGCTGGGTGGCTGGTTCGACCGGTTGGGGCACGGCTGTCTGCTCGGGGACTGGCGGAACGTTAGCCGAGTTCGCAGGCTCGCCCGGCATCGGTGCAGCGCTCGGGCGATTGCGTCTCTCCCATTGTTTTTTCTTGACCTTCTCCAAGCGCTCCAAGATCGCTCGTGCTTGAGTGCGAAAGCGCACGTCATCGCTTTCGAGCAAATGCTGGTAAAGCGCGAGGGCAGGTTTGAGTTTGCCGGTGCGGCGATAGGCTTCGGCCAGCGCGAACTGAACCTGCAGAGCAGCTGCACCCTCAGCGGTGCCGAGTTCGTGCCATGCTTGCTCGAGCAAGACGATCGCGTCGTCGTAGCGACCTTCGTTCAGGGCAGTCAGTCCGTCTTTCGCTGGAGTGGATGCAGCCACAGTTGGAGCAAGTGGGAATGTGGGGGAGAGATATCGATAGGAGGCGGTTGGCAGTCTTCAACCGATGCTACCCAACTACCTGCATCCCGTAAGCGATCGCCGACAGTAAGTGGCAAGCATCGCTGCGGCCGCGGTTGCCTGCCCGTTGTTTGTTGGGGAAAAGTGGGATCCACCCGACGCGCGCGATTTAGGTTTCGTTACAGTTTTTCATCGAGCTGCCGCAACGGCCGCGCGCGTTAGGGATACTGGAATTTGATGTACCGAATTGTTTCAGCGATCGTGAACCCATGTCTCCGAACTCAACATCCTACACGAGCGCAGCCCTGTCGCTCCCAAACCGTCCGCGCCGCCTGCGTCGCACCGCTGCCATTCGCCGCATGGTCAGCGAAACGCAGCTGCACGTTGAAGACCTGATCTATCCGCTGTTCGTGATGGAAGGCGAGAACCGCAAAGTCGAAGTGCCGTCCATGCCCGACTGCTTCCGTTACACCCTCGACCTATTGCTGCATGAAGTCAAAGAAGCAGCAGCCCTTGGCATTCCAGCGATCGCTCTGTTCCCGGTCATCCCGGAAGATTTCAAGGACTCTACGGGCACGGAAAGCTACAACCCAGACGGTTTAGTACAGCGGACGATCCGCGCCATCAAGGAAGTCGTGCCGGATATCGTTGTCATCACCGATGTGGCGCTCGATCCCTATTCCAGCGACGGTCATGACGGCATTGTCGAGGACGGTGTTATCCTCAACGACGAAACCGTGGACGTGTTGGTGAAAATGGCGCTGTCACAAGCCGACGCCGGCACCGATTTCGTCGCGCCGTCGGACATGATGGACGGTCGCATCGGCGCGATCCGCGATGCGCTGGACGAAGCGGGCTACACGGATGTGGGTATTCTCGCGTATTCGGCAAAGTATGCCTCGGCTTACTACGGTCCGTTCCGCGATGCGCTCGACTCGGCGCCTAAATTTGGGGACAAGAAAACCTATCAAATGGACCCGGCTAACGCGCGCGAGGCAATTTTGGAAGTCGATCTCGACATCGACGAAGGTGCGGATATTGTCATGGTCAAACCCGCACTGGCCTATCTCGACGTGATTTACCGCATCCGCGAGACGACCGATCTCCCCGTGGCAGCCTATAACGTCAGCGGCGAGTACGCAGCACTCAAGGCTGCCGCGCGCAACGGCTGGCTCGACGAACCGACCGTCGTCCTCGAAACCCTGACGAGCATGAAACGTGCGGGGGCAGATCTCATCCTCACCTACTTTGCCAAGTACGCCGCACAACTGCTAGCTCGCTAAAACGCATTCGGTCCGCGATCGCCCCACTTCGGACGCGAACGCGCTGCGGGTCGCGCGGGCCTGCTAATCGGCGGACTCGCTATTGCCGTGCGGCGATCGCTTGAGAATCTCGACCGTTCCAACCTGCCCATCGAGGCGCAAGCGCTGACCGTTTTGGAAGATCTGGGTGGCGTGCGGTACGTCCAGCACTGCCGGAATGCCGTACTCGCGAGCGAGAATTGCCCCATGGGATAGGCGTCCGCCGACTTCGGCGATCAGTCCGCCCGCCTGCGCCAGTAGCGGTGCCCACCCTGCATCCACGTGCGGCACGACCAGAATCGTGGTGCGATCGAGGTCCGGGACAGCGGTGAGGTCTTGCAGCACGCAGACCCGTCCGATCGCCATGCCCGGACTGGCCGCGATGCCGTTCCAGCGCCGGCCGACATCGAACAACGGCACCACTGGTTGCAGGACTTCTGGAGCCGGTGGCTGGCCGTACGCGGTAAAGGGCACGTGTTTGAGCTGTCGATCGTCATCCAGACGCGATCGCCGCTGCTGCACCAACTGCGAGACGCGATCTGCCAGTTCGGCATCGTCCCCGCGGGCCAGTTCGGCTACCTCGACGAATTCGAGCATGAAGATATCGCCCGCTGCGCCGAGGATGCCTGATTCAATCCACTGTTGCTCCAGCGCCACAAAGCTCCAACGCAGGTGAGCTAGCAGGCGGTTGTAGGTTTCCGCCACGCGGGCTTTGAGCTGCAAGCGCTGTTGGACGACGCGTGCCTGCCAGCGCTGTGCGCTAGCAGAGCCCTTAACTGCTAGCAGGTTGCCCTCGTCGTAGAGCAACCGCGAGAACAACTCCCGCGTCGGTTGCGGGCGATCGCGCCAGCGCGGGACGGCAATATCGGTCGCGGCTTCGCTGAGATAGCCGTAGCGATCCAACCAGCGTTCGAAACCCATGAGGATGCTGGCGCCGTCGGGTGTCTCGGCTAGCAAGGCAAACAAGGACGGCCCGCTGCGTTCGCCCGCATCTTTGAACGGCAATAGATTGCGGGCCTCTGCCGCCAACTGTGCCAGCGCTTGCAGCGATGCCACCTCTGCCGTACAGCTCGGATCCAGTTCGGTTTCGTCCACGCTTAATAGGGTCTGGCGTAACGCGAATCCTAGCGGTGCGAGAATGTTGAAGTACGTCGTGCGTTCCAACGCTACCAAAATCGACTCGATCCGAGTCAGCAATTCTAACGGCGACCAGTCCTGCGCTGGGGCCGTCTGCAACCGCGAGAGCAGCGGTGCCAGCAATCGCTGCTCGGCCACTGAAAAGTCGCGCTCTAAGCTCCACTCCCGCCTTGCCAGACGCAGCAACCCCGGCACGTTCCGTAGCGTGGCTAACAGAGGCGGGCGAGTAAACTTGGTGCCGCGTGTCAGGAACTCCAGACTTTCTGCTGGCAGACCCATGCGTCGGAAAATTTGCCCGAGCAGGGTGGCATTGAAATACGCCCGGCTATAGTGCAAGGTTGCCGTTGCCGTAAAGTCTAGGTCGTCCACGCGGTCGCCCAACACCAGCGAGAATAGGTCGCCCCACACCCCGCAAGTCAGCGGTTGGTTGATCGACCAAGTTAGCGGCGCGATCGCCCCCGGAATTACTTCTGCAGCAATTTTGCGCGTCCAGATCGGCACGAGCGTAGTTACCGGTCGCGCCTGTAAAATCCAGAGCTGCTGGCCGTCAAAGGTCCATTCCACATCTTGAGGGATCCCGTGGAAGCGGCCTTCGAGTTCTCGGCTCAGTTGCGCTACTTCGCGCAGGAGGGAAGGTGGTAGGTCGCCCTCACCGTCAATTTCGATTTCGTCGCCGACGAAGCGCGCGCGGTACTGCTGTGGTGTTGCCTGCCCGGAGGCAATGGGTGCAGCACCACCCGGCAGACCTTCAATGAAGACGGCGTCGTGCGATCGCTCTACCGGATCGCGGCTGAACGCCACGCCCGAGAACGCACCGGCAATTTGTCGCTGCACTAACACGGCAATCCCCGTGTCAGCTTGACGGCGATCGCGGCGATATTGGGCGGCCGTGGGATAGCTGTAGGCGGCTTGGCAGGTCAGAATTCCATCGAGGAGCGCTTCGCGGCTGGTGAGGTGCGACACGCTTTGGTACACGCCAGCGGCGGAAGCTTGCTCGGAGTCTTCGCCGATCGCGGAGGAGCGAGCGATCGCGGGGTTGTCCGGTCCCAGGTCGACTTCGTCAGCGAGGGGCTGTGGGTCGTCGCCCGGCGGCAGCACCCATCCCGGCGGTACGGCGTAGCCCCAGCGCTTGAGTTGCGACAGGGTGGCGGCTTTGGGCCCGACGCGTGCCGGATCGAGGGGATCGTCGAGGGTTTTGAGGGCGCGATCGCCGCGAAAGAATCGAAACATCTGCTGCGAATCCGCGCGGCCGTCGCTGGCCGACAGGTCGAGGTCGTCGGGAATGCGCTGATAGATTAACCCCAACAACCCAGCCAGCGCAACTGCAGCCAGGATGTGCTCCGGATCGTTCGGGTGGCGCAAGCCAACGATCGATGCGAGTAACACCAGGATGCCCGTACGACCGGCGCGGCGATCACGCAGCACGGTAAAGCTGATGCCGCCAATGAGGGCGATGAGTCCGGCGGCGACCGGATCGTGGACGATGATGCCCCAGGTGGTGTTGGTGACACCCGCGCCTTTTCCGCCCCAGTAGCGCCCGATCGCGATCGCGATCAGGGCCACGAGTTCCCACACCGGATCGTCGAAGCAGGCGCGCGCGAGCAAGACAGCGGCGATGCCTTTGAAGGCTTCGGTGAGGACGGCGGCGATGCCGGCCGCGCGGCCGCCGTGGTAAAACGCGGCCGATACGGAAATGTTGCCCGTGCCGACACGGCTCAGCCGCTTCCCGGCAAGCACGAGGGTTGTCCACTCGACGAGTGGCAGCGCGCCTAAGATCGGACAAAGGACGAAAACGGCGATCGCACCCCAAATCTCGCTCATGTCCATTCTGTCTGCTGTTGCAGTGCGTGACTCTTCAGAGCCTAGCAGCCTCAATGGGGAAGTTCTAGAGCGGTGGGCGATCGCGTCTCGGTTAGGACTAGCGCGATCGCGTTGCTGTCTATTCCCCCCGTCGTTGCCGCGATCGCTCTCGGAACGCTAGGCACTCAACAACCCGTTAACGGTTAGGATGCTGGTGTTTCGAAGGTCATCGCATCGTCTTCAGGAAAGCGAACGATATCGTCTTCGCCGATGTATTCGCCGTTCTGGATCTCGATCATCACAAGCGAAATTACACCCGGATTCTCGACGCGGTGCGTGGTGTTCATCGGCACGTAGGTCGATTCGCGCTGCCGCAAGATTGTCGCCTTCCCGCCGACGATGACTTTCGCCGTCCCCGAGACGACAACCCAGTGCTCGGTTCGGTGGAAGTGCATTTGTGTGCTGATGTGCGCGCCGGGATTCACCTCAATGCGGTTGATGCGGTAGCGATCGCTTTCTTCCAGTCGCGTGACGGTTCCCCACGGACGCGTGCGGGTCATGTTGGATTCAACAGGAGTGGTGGTGGCTGCGTCAGTCGGCGGCAAGGACATCGTGGATACTCCAAACTCGCATCACCCTCATAGTAAATTGCGATGTAATTTGCGATTGCGCCGGCGATGAATATAATCTTCGACCGCTTGCACTATCCAGTGACTCGATCTTTATTGCGGTGTGGTGCTCCCCCGATTGCGATCGCTTTCAGCGGTGCGGCTTGCAGGTGGGGCTGAGATCTTCGGCGTTAGCAATAAGGTCGGCGATGTCCTCAGCCAGCGCGAAGTCCAGTTCCGTGAGCCCGCCCGCTTCGTGAGTGGTGAGGGCAATCTCGAGACGGTTATAACTGATTGCAAGGTCGGGGTGATGGCCGCGCGTTTCTGCGGGTGCAACGAGGCGATTGACAAAGGCAATGGCGTTGACGAAATCCGGGAAAGTACAGGTGCTATACAAAACCCTGCCATCAGTTCCCCATGCAGGGAGTCTCTCTGCGCGCACGCGCGCGGCATCAATACCATGGTCGGAGGGAAGGTCCGCACGGGCTGCGACTGGACAGACGGCAATGACAACAACAAAAGCATACGTTCCAAGTCGTTGGCGGAGGGCGAGCCAACAAGCGACAGGCAGCTTAGGAACGGTCATGAGGCCGATTGCGCTTCGAGTTCCTGAGTGACACATTCGATTTGCTCCACAAAGTGAGCTTCATTAAACTGCAGGGTGCGTGCCACCCGTAACCCGCGTTCGTAGGCATTTAAAGCGTTGATGTAATCTTCGCGGCGGCGGTGCAGTTCGGCCATGCGTTCGTATGTTTGCATCAATCCGTAGAAGTCTAAGGATTGCTGCTTGACCTTAATCAACTCGGCGTAAATCTGCAACGCCGAGTCCGGGCGATCGTTTTTTGCGTATAGGTCGGCTAGAGCGTTAAGTGCATCGCTGGCAGCTGCATATTGCTGGCGCGGCCACGCAAGCTCGAAAGCCTCGCTATAAGCATTGCTGGCATCGTTAGGGCGGTCGAGGTCGCGATAGTCGTTCCCCAATTCCAGCAGCAGTGGCGGCAGCAAGTCCAGCTGGGCGCGATCGCGATAGGTATCGATCAGCTGAGAGCGAGTGCGGATACCGTTTTTTGGCTGCGAGTTACGTTCGTAGATGTCGGCCAGCGCGCGCAGATAGTCGATTAGAGAAAAGTTGTCGCCGCGCGCTTGCGCCAGCAACAGGAGTTGTTCGTAAGCTAGCGCTGCTTGAGTGTAATCGAACCAAGCCAGGTGCAGGTCAGCAACGGTTCGTAATAGTAAAACTTCCGCGTTGGCATCGCCGCGATCTCGGGCGTCAGCCAGTTGCTTTTCATAAAGTCTCAGCGCCAGCTGCGGTTCGCGAAGCTGCTGATATGCTTCGGCAAGGGCAGTTTCCAGTTGCGGATCGGGGGCAATGCTTACATCGTCAAGATCGTCTTCCTCGGGGACGAGTTCGATGGAGCCGAGCCCGGCAGCTACCTGAATCGACCCGAGGCGATCGACAATGTCTTGAACTTCTCGCTCTCGATTTTCCTGCCAGGCGATGTCGCCCACGCGCCCGAGGGCGTTAACTTCTGCAACGGGTCCAATCGCCTGCCACCCGCACAATTCACGGAACCAGGTGGAGAATGCGGCCTCGGGGTTGCCAGCTGCGAGTTCGGCTGTTGCCAGACGATCTAGGTCATTGAGAACGTTCTCCGGCTGCGAGCGCTCGAGAGTCCATTGTGCGGGGACCTGTGCGGGAGCCCGCGCGGGTGTGGCAAGTGGCTCGGCAGATAGTGGAAGTGGTTCGACCGGGCAGACCTCCAACGGGTTGGGACGATAGTCCTGCGATCGCGCGGGCAGCTCGGCAGCGGCAATCGCGCACGTGCAGAGCAATCCAAGACCGATGGGCCGAGCAATCCGTAAGGCGAACATGGTAAGGGAAGAGGGCATGGACGGTTGCAGTATTGCTGCCAATTTAGCAGGTTGCGGGGGCGACCGTTCCGAGAGTGACATCCTCCCGACGCTGATGCT
>NZ_ASSJ01000085.1 GCF_000473895.1 Rubidibacter lacunae KORDI 51-2
CCCTAGATAAGGACCATTGAGCCGTATTCACACACTCCGCTCCACTCGGGCTTGCTACTGGGCGCTGGACAAGCCCGCCGTTCTAAGCATCTACGCCTTAATGGGCGTTGGTATACACCAGAACAAAACCGCCAACTCTTTAAGAAGAGCTGGCGGCAGCAACCCGCCCCGACATCGGGCACGTCGTCGTTCGGGTCGGCTATTATTCGGATTCGTCGCCGCTGTTGCTTGTCATGGCTGTCTCATCGGGTAGCACCACATCCTTGATGCTGTCGTCATCCAGCAGCCCGTCTTTAATGCTATATTCCCGCGCTGTTTGGTCGTCGAGCACGACCTCCGTACCGAATTGAGTTCGGTGTTCCTCCTGAGGTGCGCCCCGATCGGCTAAGCCATTACCAAGCTGACCTGACTCGACAGGCTCGGCACCCGCTAGCTCCTCGTGAAAGCTGAAACCCGTACCTGCTGGAACTAAACGTCCGATGATCACGTTCTCCTTCAAACCCCGCAGCCAATCGGACTTGCCCTCGATTGCCGCTTCGGTCAGAACGCGCGTTGTTTCCTGGAAGCTCGCTGCACTGATAAAGCTGTCGGTGTTGAGGGATGCTTTGGTGATGCCTAACAATACTGGCGTGTAGCGCGCGGGAGCGCCGCCCGTGATTGACATTGCATCGTTGACCTGTTCGATCTGACGCAGCTCCACCAATTCGCCCGGAAGCATCGTCGTGTCGCCGCCGTCGTCCACGCGCACCTTAGAGGTCATCTGGCGAACGATGACTTCGATGTGCTTGTCGGAGATGTCGATACCCTGCGACTGGTAGACCGACTGCACTTCGTTAACCAGGAATTTTTGTACCTGCTGCAGCCCTTCCAAGGCTGCGGCATGAACGCCCAGGTTTTCTTGGTGCAGGTCGAAGAAGATTTCGAGAATTTCGTGCGGGTTAGCCGGACCATCCGTGAGTGCGTGCGCGGCCTCGACTTGCTGCCCGTCGGTGACGATCAAGCTCTGTCCCGACGAGATCGGGTAATCGCCGATTGCCCCATCTGCTTCGATGACCTTCACATCGGCTGATTCATCGTCGTTGTAGATCACCTGAGCAACCCCCGGTCGACGGGCTAGCACGCAGGCTTCCTTCGGCTTGCGCGCCTCCAGCAGCTCCTCAATGCGCGGCAGACCCTGAATGATGTCGCCCGTCTTCGAGCGCTCGAAGACGAGCAGTACCAAGTTGTCGCCGCGCTGGACCAAACCGCCACTCTCGACAAACAAAACGGCACCCGCTGAAACCCGGTACGGTCGCGCCGTTCGCATCACAACGGTGCCGGCTTCAACGCCGATCACTTGACCGGACTCTGAGGTGGTTGCATTGCCCCCCAGCGGTCCGCCGGCCACGATGAGATCGCCGACAGCAACGGTCGGAGTTTCCTCCACGGGTACCGAGAAGCGATCGGCATCGCGCACGAGCAAGATGCGGCGAATGGCCTCTGCGCCCTCGCGGATACCGCGAATTTCGCCGGCCTCCCGACAAAGAATCTCGGTTCGCGCCACTACGTGACCGGGTGGAATCTCGTCGCCATCTTGAACGAGAATGCGCGTACGAGGGCTGCCGCCCATCGGATCGGCATCGCTATCGCGGCGAATCGACAGGGACTCGATGATGACCATTTGCAGGATCAGCTCGTCCTCCTCGCTAGCCTCTACATCGGTCAGCTCGATATCGACCCAAATTGGGGAGCCCGTGCGCCCCGCGCCGTCGGCCGACGCGATCGAGAGCGATAGTTGCGTCCGTAGCAGCTCTAGCCCGCTAACGGATTTCACGCGTTCGCCGTCTTTGTAGAACAAGCGTTGTACCGCTCGCAGCTCGATGCTCGTGTCGCCAGACTCGTTCATCGATGTCTGTGACGGCACGTCCGGTTTGTCGGGCACTGCAAACTCGAGTGTCGGTCGCAGCAGAACTGCGGTGCCTTCGGGCGTTTCCACTACCTCGGCGTAGCGCAGCTCGGATACCGACACGCCCGGTAAGATCTCCTCGCCTGGATTGACAAGTTGCCCGCCTTCGTCGAGTGCAGGCGGCTCATCGCACAGATGCAGCTCGCCAGGCTTAACTGCGATTTCGCGCAAAATGTCGTTCTTCTGGACGACTTCTACAACACCTGACGATTGGCAGTAGATATCCTTGACGACTTCGGTACCGGCTTCCACATACTGCCCGTCTTCAACCAGCAGCAGCGAAATATCTTTATTGACCTCGTGGCACTCTTCTGGAATCCACAGCAGCGTGCCGCCCTTGGTAACTTCGTATCCGTGTTTGGCTTTGCCACGCTTGTCTACCTCAACGCCTGCATACTTGATCAGTCCGCCGGTTTCCGTGTGGTAGCGATCGTCGATCAGCTCCGCAATCACCTGCCCGTGCTGGACTTTCGTTCCCGGTGTTGTCTTCAGAGCAAACCGCTGGCCGTTAGCCGTATGAATGATGTACTGATCGCCGGCTCCCGTGGACGAGCGTCGGATGCGAGCTCGATCGAGCTGCACGGATGCCGTGATGATTTCGATCTCGCGCTTGCCGGGCGTCAGCCGGACGATACCCCCCTTAACCGAGGTCAGGCGCGACTCTGCCAACACCGAACCTACTTCGACGCTGTCGCCATTCTTGACGACAGGCTCGGCACCGGGAAGCAAGTTGTACACTTCGCCCGACAGTACCCATAGCAACCCGCCGCGCTGGGCAATGCGGGTCGTATTGCCTTGACGGTCGGTCTTTTCTTCTGGAATTAAGTCGTCAAAAAGTACCTCACCTGCCATGTCTGAGGTTACGTCCTTGACAGCTTTTTCAGTGGACTTGCGTGGTTTCTGAGCAGCCACCTCAGCCAATAGCTGTCCGGCGTCTACCTTGTCTCCGGTGCGCACGTGTAACAGCGAGCCCGGCGTTAGAGAAAAGCGCTGCTCCGAACCATCATCCAAAGTCAACAACAAATCGCCGGCAATTTCCACTTGGTCGCGTTCGTCACCGTGACGAGTTCGGACTTTGCGCGTGCGAACCTTATTGGGCACAGCGATCGTGCCAGAGGCTGAAGCACGCTGTTGTTGGGCGACTTCACCCGTGAAGACACCCCCGGTGTGGAACGTGCGCATGGTCAATTGGGTACCCGGCTCGCCGATGGACTGAGCGGCAATGATCCCCACCGCTTCGCCCATATCCACCATCCGTCCGTGAGCGAGGCTCCATCCGTAGCAGGCTTGGCAAACCGAACGCGCTGCTTCGCATGTCAGGGGCGAGCGCACGAATACTTCATCGACCGCCTTATGAATCCGCTTAGTCATCGCCTCGTCTAAGCTCTGGTTGCGCTGCGCCAAGACTTCTCCAGTAGCGGGATCGACTACGTCAACGGCCAGCACGCGCCCAAACAGGCGATCGCTGAGGGGGATTAAGACCTTGTCGCCGTCGGTCATGCTGCGCAACCTTAGCCCGCGTTGGGTACCACAATCGGTCTCGCGCACGATCACGTCTTGCGAGACGTCCACCAAGCGCCGCGTCAGGTAACCCGAGTCTGCCGTCCGTAACGCCGTATCGACCAATCCCTTGCGCGCGCCGTAAGACGAAATGATGTACTCGGTAACGGTCAGCCCCTCGCGGAAGTTAGTTTTGATCGGCAAGTCGATGATCTCGCCCTGCGGATCGGCCATCAAGCCGCGCATCCCTACGAGCTGGCGGACCTGAGACATGTTGCCCCGCGCGCCGCTTTGGGACATCATGAACACCGAGTTCAACGGGTCGGTGGCGCGGAAGTGGCGGATCACCTCGTCTTTAAGTTCCTCCGAAGTGCCGTTCCACGTGTCGATGACCTTCTGGAAACGCTCGACCTCGGTAATTTGCCCGCGTCGGTAGCGGTCCTCGGTATTGGCAATCTCGGCTTCGGCTTGCTCTAAGAGCTGCCGTTTGATCGGCGGCACCTGCAAGTCCTCAACGCTGATCGAAACCCCGGCCTGAGTGGCGTATCGGAATCCCATTGCTTTGAGCTGATCGGCCATTGCCGCACAGCGCGCGCTGCCAAACTGGCGGAACGCGCGCGCGATCAGCTTCTTCAGCTGTTTCTTGTCGACAACGCGGTTGAAGAAGACGGGTTGCTCGTTCTGCTGTGCCATGAATTTGCCTGCCCTTACGTATGCTGCGTGCGCGATCTCGCGTCTTTCTCTCCTAGAGGCTGCTGCCAGCCGGGTTGCCGACGAGCGTGTCGTGAATGGTTTTGTTGTAAATGACCCGTCCCGGCGTGGTGCGAATAAACTGCGAGAGCACTTCGCCCTCGGCAGTTTCGCGCACGCGTCGTTCGCGATAGTGTCTGAGGACCGTCCCATCGGCAAGAGTTTCGGAGTCGAGCACCTCGTCGTCTGGGGTATCGGTTTCCACCGGACCGTTGAAGCGCACCCAGATGAACTCGTGGATATTTACCAATCCCTGACCAAACGCGCGAATGACGTCCTCCAGGCTGCTGTAGTAGCGATCGCGTTCGGCTTGCACGGCTGGGTTTTTCGCCGTCAGATAGTAGCACCCGAGCACCATGTCTTGAGACGGCGCCACGATCGGGCGTCCGGTTGCGGGCGAGAGAATGTTGTGACTCGACAGCATCAACAAACGTGCCTCGCACTGCGACTCCAGCGATAGCGGCACGTGAACTGCCATCTGGTCGCCGTCGAAGTCCGCGTTGAATGCCGGGCAAACGAGCGGATGCAACTGAATTGCTCGACCTTCGACCAAAATTGGCTCGAAGGCCTGAATGCCCAACCGGTGCAATGTTGGCGCGCGGTTGAGCAATACCGGGTGCCCGGTGATCACTTCCTCGAGCACGTCCCACACGCTGGGATCGTTGCGAACGATAAGCTTCTTGGCTGCTTTGATGTTGTTGACCACGCCGCTGCGGATCAGGCGATGGATAACAAACGGTTGGAACAGCTCGATCGCCATCTCGCGCGGCAGCCCGCACTGATAAATCTTCAGTTTGGGTCCGACGACGATGACCGAGCGCCCGGAATAATCGACGCGCTTGCCCAGCAGGTTCTGACGGAAGCGACCCTGTTTGCCCTCGATAATGTCCGAGAGAGACTTCAGCGGGCGATTATTTGCCCCGACCACCGTCCGCCCGCGCCGCCCGTTGTCGATCAGGGCGTCTACGGCTTCTTGAAGCATGCGCTTCTCGTTGCGAACGATAATCTCGGGTGCCAGAATTTCCTGCAGGCGCGCGAGGCGGTTGTTACGGTTGATCACGCGCCGATAGAGGTCGTTGAGGTCCGACGTTGCAAAGCGACCGCCATCGAGCTGCACCATGGGTCGCAAGTCGGGCGGAATCACCGGAATTGCGGAGAGGACCATCCAGTCCGGTCGCGACCCTGTTGCGATGAAGTTGTCGATTACGCGCAGGCGCTTGATCAGTTTGGCGCGCTTCTGCCCCTTAGAGCTAGCGATTTCTTCGCGCAGCTGTTCGGCGGCGGACTCGAGATCGACCTCCTGCAGCAGGCGCTGCACGGCCTCAGCTCCAATGCCAACTTCGACCCCAGCCAGCTCCGAATCCTCGGCGTATAATTGGTCTTCGATCTCGAGCCATTGCTCTTCGGTAAGTAACTGTCGGTAGCTGAGGTTGCTAGCATTGCCGGGATCGAGCACGACATAGGCGTTAAAGTATACGATCTGCTCGACATCGCGCAGTGCCATATCCAGCAGGATACTGAGGTAGCTTGGAATGCCTTTGAGATACCACACGTGGGTCACGGGGGCAGCAAGCTTGATGTACCCCATGCGATGGCGACGCACGCGCGATTCAGTCACCTCTACGCCGCACCGCTCGCAGACAATACCGCGGTGGCGGACGCGCTTGTACTTACCGCAGTGACACTCCCAGTCTTTTGCCGGACCGAAAATGCGCTCGCAGAACAGCCCGTCCATCTCGGGCTTGAGCGTACGATAGTTGATTGTCTCGGGTTTGGTCACTTCCCCAACCACTCGTCCGTTGGGAAGCGTCCGCTCGCCCCACTCCTGGATGCGCTCGGGCGACGCAATGTTGATTTTGACGTAGTCGAAGTGCTGGTCGGTCTGCTGTTTCATCGCTGGCAGGTCCTCTGTAAGCGGGCATCCGTCCGATAGGAGCGGCGTAGCGAGTCTGGCACCCCTTGCCAGACCCCAGCACACCTATCGGACGGCACGTGGGGGCAATCTATGACTCGGCGGGAGCTGTAGGTTGCGGTTGTTCTTCCGCACCAGGTTGTAAATCTTCGCGCGATAGCGATTCGTAGGTCGGTCTCGACGGCAGGCGGCGGCGATCGCTGTCCGCCATCAAATCGACTTCGACGTCACGACTGGTTCCATCTTCAGCTGCATCTACCTTGTGGACGGATACATCGAGCCCCAGTGACTGCAGCTCGCGCATCAGCACCTTAAACGACTCAGGCGTGCCCGGACGCGGGATCGGTTTGCCTTTCACGATCGAATTCAGTGCTTCGTTGCGCCCTTGCATGTCGTCGGATTTAACCGTTAGCAACTCCTGCAGAGTGTAAGCCGCGCCATATGCCTCTAGCGCCCATACCTCCATCTCGCCGAAGCGCTGGCCGCCTTGTTGCGCCTTCCCACCCAGAGGTTGCTGCGTCACTAGCGAGTACGGACCCGTCGAGCGCGCGTGGATCTTATCGTCCACCAAGTGAACTAGCTTGAGCATATAAGCCACGCCGACCGCGATCGGGCGATCGAAGGGTTCGCCAGTGCGCCCGTCGTAAACCACGATTTTGCCGGGATGATTCTCCTCAAATACCCACTGTTTGCCATCGCGCGCGGCTGCCTCTCGCAGCTTGGAATGAACGGTGTTGCGTGACGCCTGCTCGCCATACATCTCGTCAAACGGCGTAAGTTTAAACCGCGCACCCAGGTGCTCGCCTGCCCAACCCAGCAAGCACTCGAACACCTGCCCGACATTCATCCGCGACGGGACGCCAAGCGGATTGAGCACGATATCGACCGGACGACCGTCGGGGAGATAAGGCATGTCTTCAATCGGCAAAATCCGCGAAATAATGCCTTTGTTGCCGTGACGCCCCGCCATCTTGTCGCCGACTTGAATCTTGCGCTTTTGGGCCACATAAACGCGGACGACCATGTTGGCTCCAGGGGGTAGTTCGTCGCCTTGCTCGCGCGTAAAGACGCGCACGTCGACCACGCGTCCTTTCTCACCGTTGGGTACGCGCAGCGAGTTATCCCGGACGTCGCGTGCCTTTTCGCCAAAAATCGCCCGCAGGAGCTTCTCCTCCGGCGGCTGATCGGACTCGCCTTTCGGCGTGACTTTGCCGACGAGAATATCTCCTGCTTCCACCCACGCGCCAATGCGGATGATGCCGCGCTCGTCGAGCTGGCGTAGAGCATCTTCACCAACGTTAGGGATTTCGCGCGTGATTTCCTCGGGACCTAGCTTGGTCTGCCGCGCCTCAATCTCAAACTTCTCGACGTGAATACTGGTGTAAACGTCATCGGAAACGAGGCGCTCGCTAATCAAGATCGCGTCTTCATAGTTGTAGCCTTCCCACGGCATGTACGCGACTGTCACGTTTTGACCGAGGGCGATTTCGCCTCCCTCTGTTGCAGAACCATCCGCCAACACCTGTCCGGGCACGACGTCCTCGCCGAAATACACCAAGGGACGTTGATTCAAGCACGTATCTTGGTTGGAGCGCTGATATTTCTGCAGAGGATATTCGATAACCCGTTCGCCGGCACGGCCGTTCCCATTCCCGTCGTCAGTGGCGGTTCCCTCTAATTGCGGGCGATCTGAGTTTACGGTAATTCGTACGATGTTTGCATCGACGTACGACACGATTCCAGGTGTTTTCGACACCACAACCATTCCGGAGTCTCGTGCTGCCTGTGCTTCAAGACCCGTTCCTACTAACGGCCGTTCGGGTCGCAGTAGGGGCACAGCCTGGCGCTGCATGTTCGAGCCCATGAGAGCGCGGTTGGCATCATCGTGCTCCAAGAACGGAATCATCGAGGTGGCAACCGAAACGATCTGTACGGGCGATACCGCAACGTAGTCCACCTGCTCGGGAGTCGTCGTCGAAAACTCCTGGCGATAGCGAACGGGAACGTTGGTTCCGATGATGTAACCGTCTTCGTCAGTTGCAACGTCCCCTGGAGCGACGCGCATGTCGTCTTCTTCGTCAGCGGTGAGATACACCGGCTTGTCGCGCAGCACGCGCCCGCCCTCAACGCGGTAGTAGGGTGTCTCGATGAAGCCGAAGTCGTTGACGCGCGCGCAGGTAGCCAAGGAACCGATTAACCCGGCGTTCGGACCTTCCGGTGTTTCTACCGGACAGATGCGACCGTAGTGTGATGGGTGGATGTCGCGGACGGCAAATCCAGCTCGCTCGCGCGTCAGCCCGCCCGGACCGAGCGCGCTGAGGCGGCGCTTGTGCGTGAGCTCGGCCAGCGGATTTGTCTGGTCCATGAACTGAGAGAGCTGGGAGGAGCCGAAGAACTCTTTGATCGCGGCAACGAGTGGTTTCGGGTTGACCAGTGAGGCCGGCGTCAGCGCATCGGCTTCGCTCACGGTCATGCGCTCCCGGATGATTCGTTCCAAGCGGTTGAGCCCGACGCGGACTTGGTTCTGCAGCAGCTCGCCGACCGACCGCACGCGGCGGTTGCCTAAGTGGTCGATGTCGTCGGTCGTGCCGATCTCGAATTCGAGGTTGATCAGGTAGTCGATCGCGGACAGAATGTCTTGAGGCGTGAGTACGCGGACCGTCGAAGGCGTATTCAGACGCAGCTTCTTGTTGAGCTTATACCGACCGACGCGACCGAGATCGTAGCGCTTGGGATCGAAGAAGCGCGATTCGAGTAACTGTTGTCCGCCGCTGACGGTGGGGGGCTCACCCGGGCGCAGCTTGCGGTAGAGCTCCAGCAAAGCGTCATCTTCGCTCGGATTGCCCTCTTTCTCAAGGGTCTTTTCGAAATAATCGGGGTGGCGCAGGGCATCAACGATCTCGTTGTCTTGGAGTCCGATCGCCTTCAACAAAACCTGAGCGCTCAGCTTGCGCGTCTTATCGATCCGCACCCAGACGAGATCGTTCTTGTCGGTCTCGAATTTGAGCCACGCGCCGCGGTTGGGAATTAGGGAAGCGGAGTAGGTCCGGCGATTGTTCTTATCGGTTTCGGCTTTGTAATAAACTCCCGGCGAGCGCACGATCTGATTGACGATTACCCGCTCGGCACCGTTCATAATGAAGGTGCCGCGTTCGGTCATAAGTGGCAAATCGCCAATAAAAACTTCCTGCTCTTTGATCTCGCCCGTCTCTTTGTTGATCAACCGGGTCGGTACGTACATTTGTACGTTGTAAGTGCTGTCGCGGCGTTTGGCTTCATCGACGTCGTACTTCGGTTCCTTGAGACGATATTGATCGCCGAGAAAGTGAAGTTCGAGCTTGCCGGTGTAATCGGAGATCGGGGAGAAGCTGTTTAGCTCCTCAATAAGTCCCTGTTCCAGGAACCAACGAAAACTCGCACGCTGGATTTCGATTAGGTCGGGCAGGAAGATGCTGCTCAGGTTAGTCATAGGTTTCTCGTGGGGCGTTCCAGGAGTGGGACGGACGGCAACTTATCCCGTACGGGGATGACAAGAGCTGGATCGGTCACCCGAAGGAAGTGTCGGGTTCAGTCTGACGCCGGGCAGGGAGTGGCAGTCCAGTTGCTATGGGACTGCAAAAGTGCAGAACTGAGGAACGGGAAAGGAGCGGACTGCATCGCGATCGCGCGAAGGTTGGTGCAAACGGACATAACAAACCGTACGAGCGGTCTCACGCAGGGACGGGGGCGACAGATGGAGTAACGGGTGCGAGCTGGAACAGGGCTAATGCGTTCGCAGTCGTTTGTGCAGCAACCTCGTCGATCCCAACTCCGCGTAAGTCTGCTACCTGCTCGGCAACGTAGCGGACATAACTTGGCTCGTTCCGCTTGCCACGCTTGGGCACGGGCGCAAGAAACGGGCAGTCGGTTTCAACCAGCAGGCGATCGCCGGGCACGAGCCTCGCTGCTTCGCGGATGTGCTGGGCACTTTTGAATGTAACGATGCCGCTAAAGCTGATGTAGAACCCGAGATCGAGAAACCAGCAAGTTTCCTCTGGCGTGCCGCTCCAGCAGTGCATAACGCCGCTGATGGGCCCTACCTCTCTCCAAAATTTTTCTAACAATACGCGCAGCTCGGACGCTGCATCGCGGCAGTGAATGATAACCGGAAGGTTTAGATCCCGTGCGATTGAAAGCTGAGCCCAGCAAGCCGCAATTTGCTCGTCACTGTTATCGGCTTTATAGAAATCCAACCCTGTTTCGCCAATTGCCACAACCCGCGAGTCGCTAGCTGCCAGCGCGCGAATCCGCTCTGCCAATTCGGGCTGCCAATGACGAGACTCGAGCGGATGCAATCCAACCGCGAATGAAAGCTCGGGAAAGCGATCGGCTAGCGCTTGAATACCGTCGAACTCGCTCGGCTCGCAACAAGAATGAACCAGACGCACCACGCCAGAAGACTGCCAGCGCTCGCGCACGGCAGCAAGATCGGCGAGGAAGGTCTCGAAGTTGATGTGGACGTGAGTGTCAATTAGCTGCATTTGCCCGAGTTGCTCTGCTCCAATAGCTGACATCCAGATCGTCGGGCAGGTCTGACCCGCGTCGCAGCGGGGAGCTCGCTCGCGAAGGAACGGACTTGCTCCTGGTGCGGCTTACCAGACGGTCAGCTTACGAGGCGGCACTCGTCGCTCGCTTGAGGGCTCTGACCAAACGCGCCTTCTTACGCGCGCCGTTGTTGGGATGGAAAACGTTGCACTTTACAGCCTTATCGATCTTGCTATAAGCCGTTGACATTGCTTGGTGCACCTCGGCTAACGACTCTGGCGTCGGCTCGGCAGAGTAGACATCAATTGCTTTGAGATACTTCTTGATAAGCGTGCGAACGGTAGACTTGTAAGTACGGTTGCGCTGTCGGTTGCGCTCGCTGATGAGGATACGCTTCTTTGCAGACTTGATATTCGCCACGGCTATCGCTGGTCCACTGCCCGCACGGGCAGGTGCACATAGATTTAGGGCCTATCATCATAGCGCATTGCCGCACACGAGTTTAGAATACAATTCATAACGCGTGGCATTGACAAAAGGCTTAAGGTAATATAACACCTCCCTCTGGCGATCGCCCAGGTGTTGAGGCTAACCTCTAGAAGTTTTTTTTCGACACAGCTGCGCGTTTGGTGCGCTCGGGGGTTCTTGGGGGCGGAGCAGGGTGGTAATGGCGTCGGCAACTGGTTCAGTTGAGAGAGCAAGGCGTCGGGAGTCTTTCTGTCGAGTGCGGTGGTTGAATTTAACCCCCAACTAACAGCGATCGCAGTGACATTGCTTTTGCGGGCGGCTTCGATGTCTCGGGTTTCGTCGCCCACATTCGCACGGTTGGCGTTTCGAGGTGGGGTTGGTACATGACGCGTCGGAGAATTCGGTCTTCGTGGAATAGCGCAATCCCCGAGGAAATGATCCCAACTCTAGGAAGTGCTGCGACAGATGGGGGATCGGGATCGGTTACTCCTAGGGATCGTTTACCTCATCTGTCCTAGACCTTATACAAATTGGTATGAAATCGAACGTGTCGGTTAAGTCGTGCGCCTCGAGAAACGCCCGGACGTTGGTTTCGAGATTGGAGGTGGTGATACCGAGCTGATAGTTGCGGTGCCGTAACTTTTGTAAGGCAGCAGCTATAACGGGAATCGGTTGTAATTGAGCGGCTTGCTTGCGGAGTTCGAGCTGGACGCGACGCAGTAAACACGGCAATTTAATCGCCGGAATATTGGCACGTCGGACAATTTCGCGAGAGCTTAAATCGCTCAACTCCACAAGGTCAGCTGGCGTGACCGGGGCATAGCCGAACTCTCCTGAAAGGTGGTTGGCGATCGCGATAGTGGCAGCCTGCGAATCGGCAATCGTGCCATCGAAGTCGAAGACTGCAGCCGCAATTGTCATGCGTCGGCAGGAGGTGAGTAGGGACGAGCGGCGCGCTCGGCACGCCGCTGAATTGACCTCAGGTTAGCACGGGCATTTCGCCGCCACATCGCCGGTTTGATGCGGCGCAGGGCTGATGCCGGAAAGCGTCGGTTCCACTCGGTATCGTCGAGGGTTGCGAGGTCGTCTAAAGATGGCGCGCGGTTATCCGGATAGGGGGCGAAGGCTGCAATGTCGGTCGGTCGGGCGAAGCGCTGGTTCCAAGGGCAGACATCCTGACAAATATCGCAGCCGGCTACCCAGCCGTTAAGGTTTGCGGCGATCGCGTCGGGCAGCTCTTCAGCGCGGTTTTCGATGGTGTGGTAGGCAATGCAACGGTTGGCATCGACCACAAACGGTGCCACGATCGCGTCGGTGGGGCACGCGTCGAGGCAGCGGGTACAGGTCCCGCAGTGCTGCGCGTGGGGCGTGTCGGGAGTTAACTCTAGGTCGGTTAGCACTTCCCCGAGGAAGATCCAGCTTCCGAAATCGCGGGAGATCAAATTCCCGTTCTTGGCGATCCAGCCGAGTCCGGCCCGCTGTGCCCAGACTTTATCTTGGACGGGACCGGTGTCGGCGTAGTAGCGCGTGTGGATGTCGTGGCCGCAGGCTTCAAGCCACAGCGCCAAAGCTTTCAGGCGCTTGTGCAGCTCGCGGTGGTAGTCGCGCCCCCAGCCATAGCGGGAGATTTTGGCGCGATCGCGCCCCTCGGGATGTGCGTGCGGAGTGTAGTAATTGAGCGCGACGCAGATGACCGAGCGCGCGCCCGGCAAGCACGCTCGCGCGTCGAGGCGCTTTGGGCTGGCCATCCAGGCCATGTCGGCGTGATAGCCTAACGCCAACCATGCCTGCAGGTGTTCGGCCGCGCCGTCGTTGTCGGAGGAAATTGCCGCAATTCCGACGAGATGAAACCCGAGGGCGCGGGCTTTAGCTTTAACGGCAGTTGCATCGACTAGCACGGGAGGCTCGCAAGACGATTGGGTCCGGCGAATTCAGTGGAGGAAATGGCGCGTGCCGGTCAGCACCATGACCAAATCGAGTTCGTTAGCCGCCGCGACCGAATCTTCATCCCGTCGGGACCCCCCCGGCTGCACGATCGCACTGATTCCTGCCGCTGCGGCGGCGCGCACGGAGTCATCGAAAGGGAAGAATCCATCGCTAGCGAGGGACGCACCGCTGGCTGTGTCACCAGCCTGCCGGAGCGCGATTTCGACCGCACCCACTCGGTTCATTTGCCCCGCACCGATACCGCAGGTGACGCGATCGCGGGTTACGACGATTGCGTTGGACTTGACGTGCTTGGCGGCTTTCCAGGCAAACTCCAGTTCTGCCCATTGGTCGGGAGTCGGTTGGCGCTTGCTGGCCACCTGCCAAGTTTGCGAGTCGTCGATCGCGTCGTCAGCCGCTTGCAGCAAGAAGCCGCCTGCAATCGATCGGATGGCGTGCGCCGGATCAATCAGGAGATCGGGCAGCACGAGCACGCGCAGGTTGGATTTGCGTGCGAGGATGCTGGCAGCTTCCGGCTCGCAGTCGGGGGCGACGACACATTCTAGGAACGTTTGTGTCATTGCCTTCGCCGTCGGCGGATCGATCGCGCGGTTGAGAGCAACGATACCGCCAAAAGCCGAGATGGAGTCGGCATCAAAGGCCTGCTGGTAGGCGGCAGAGAGCGACGACGCGATTGCGATGCCACAAGGGTTGGTGTGTTTGAGGATCGCCGCCGCCGGCTCGTTGCGGAATTCGCCGATGATGCGGCGCGCGGCTTCAAGGTCTACGAGATTATTGTAGCTGAGTTCTTTACCTTGAAGTTTGACAGCAGCCCCCCAGCCGCCGGGCGTCGTACCCGAGCTATACCAGGCAGCTGGCTGGTGAGGGTTCTCACCATAGCGCAAGGTTTGGAGCCGCGCTCCGATCACCG
This sequence comes from Rubidibacter lacunae KORDI 51-2, assembly GCF_000473895.1. Lineage (NCBI taxonomy): Bacteria > Bacillati > Cyanobacteriota > Cyanophyceae > Chroococcales > Aphanothecaceae > Rubidibacter > Rubidibacter lacunae. The sequence goes on from NZ_ASSJ01000085.1 coordinate 13,957, forward strand.
AGTAATTGAGGGGCAGTTCGTCGAGGTCGGGTCCGAGACCGGCAAAGTAATCGGCGATCGCGCGTTCGTAGCAGGCGGTGCGGGCGAAGGCTTCGGCTGCTCGCGCTTGCCGGAATTCGAGAGTGGGGCTACCGTTCGTGCTCTGCAGCTCGTCGAGATAGGAGTTGTAGCGCTCGGGCGTGGCGAGAACGGTGAGGTGGGCGTAGTTTTTGGCTGCAGCACGCAGGAGCGTCGGACCGCCGATGTCAATATTTTCGATGATGTCGGCGTGGGCTGCATCGCGCTTGGCAACCACCACCTCAAACGGATAGAGGTTGACAGCAACGAGGTCGAAGCGGCGGATGTGGTTAGCGTCCAGGTCGCTCAGGTCTTGGGGAATGTCGGTGCGAGCGAGAATGCCACCGTGAATGCGAGGATGCAGGGTTTTGACGCGACCGCCGAGGATTTCGGGCGCGCCAGTGTAATCGGCAACTTTGGTGACGGGCAGCCCGGCTTCTTGAATGACTTTTGCCGTGCCACCGCTGCTAACGATCTCGAAATCGAAGTTCTCCACGAGCGCGCGGGCGAACTCGACGAGTCCGGTTTTATCGGAAACACTCAGCAGAGCCAGGCGGGTCATGCATCTATTCCAAAGCGAACCATTTCATCTTAAGTTCTGAACGGTTCCCAAAAGAGAGCCCGCTCGGCAGCAATCGCATCCGACCTTCGATCGATGGATCGATCGCGGCGTCTTTAGGTGCGCTCAATCCACCACATCGTGCGGTGTCGATTCCTGGAGCGTGGCTGCTGGCAGAATTGCCATGGCATCGCCGAATGAATAAAACCGATAGCCCTGCGCGATCGCCTCTTCATACAGGGATAGCAAGCGCGGTCGGCCGATGAAGGCGCTCACTAACATCAACAAGCTCGACTTCGGCAAGTGGAAATTCGTGATCAGCCCATCTACCACGCGCGGTTGGTAGCCGGGGAAAATGAATAAATTGGTTTTGCCCGAAAACGGCACGAGCTGTCCGCCCTCCGCCGCTGCACCCTCTAACGCGCGAACCACCGTCGTCCCCACGGCAATGATGCGCCCCCCGTTCGACCGCGCGCGCTCGATCTGCTCGACGGTTGCTGCCGGCACCTCCAACCACTCGGAGTGCATGGCGTGAGCGGTGATGTCGTCGGTTTCTACTGGGCGGAATGTCCCGAGCCCGACGTGCAGTGTCACGCGCGCTTGCTGAATGCCGCGAGCTCCCAAGCGTTGCAGCAGATCTTCCGTAAAATGCAACCCTGCTGTCGGGGCCGCGATCGCGCCCACGCGCTGCGCGTAAACAGTCTGGTACTGCTCCGGCCGCGCCGCCGTCGACTTCACGTAGGGGGGGAGCGGTACCCGGCCGCATTGCGCCAGCACCTCTTCAAAGGAGCGTCCATCCGGGACGGTGAAATGCAAAACGCGTCCGCCAGTGGACTCATCGCGATCCACAACCGTTGCTTGCAAACCTGCATCTGGAGGGTTGAAGGCGATCGCAGATCCAGTCGGCAATCGCCGTCCCGGTTTCACCAATGCCAGCCATTTCTCCGGACCTTGTTGTTCCAAGAGCAAAACTTCTACCATCGTGCCTGTTGACTTGCGTCCGTAGAGGCGCGCGGGCAACACTCGCGTGTCATTGAGTACTAGCAGATCGTTCGCCTGCAACCAATCTGGCAGTGTATGGAAGTGCGCGTGAACGCGTTCGGTTGGCGACGGCAGCACCAGCAATCGCGAGCTGTCGCGCGGCGTCAACGGAACCTGTGCGATTTGCTCCGGCGGCAGCTCGTAGTTGTAGCTCGCTAGTTGGCGGTCGGCGTCGTGCATTCAAATGAAATGATGGGCCGCCCTCGTTCCTTTTCGCGAGAGCGTAATCGACTCCTCAAACTTGTTCCATGGGTGGCTACCCCGCAGTCCTTTCAGCCAAGTGAATTGCAAGGAGCGCTGAAGCGAGGCGACCTGAGGATGGGGATCCCACCCAGTTGCTCGGGGAACTCTCCCCTAGCGACCCTACCGGGTGACTTGGGACACTGTAACTAGTGACCGATTAAGTGCGTTTCCGCGCACGGGGGGCAATGCCCGTGGAGTACATTTTCTTTCTTGCTAATGCTAGCCTAACGCTGCGTCTGGTCCGCCATCTGAATCGAGAGGTATCATCATTGCCTCCCTGTTCGCTCACGGTGATTCACCGCATCGACGGGTGGCTCGTAAAAATCAAGTTCGATACGCAGCTCGCACCGATGCAGGCGGGCAATTTCCGCGCTTACCTCAGCGAAATTGGCATTCCCTTCGAGCCAGATATTCGCTTGCAAATGGCCTTCTGGAGCCTGGAGACCGGACAGTCACCCGTTGATGTCATGCGACGCTATCAACTGGCAATTGTGGCTCATGGCTATCCCGATCGCCAAGAAATCGAGACCTTCTGTCAGCAGTTTACCCGCGGGCTCGGCTACTGCCCCGAGACCCTGGCTTAAGAATTTGACCTTTGACCTGAAGACCGCCTCAGCCTGGCCCGGACCGCTAAAGCTAACAATCAATGCACCCCGTCCCTTAACGAGTACGGCGTTTTCGGGTTTCTGAGCGGAGGCGCGATTTTCGGCAACGACTCTCGTGGCAATTCGACATTGCACCAATAAATTTGCTAACGAGCCCAAAGGTTTTCCATTTTCGGACTCGTTTTGTGCGGGCGGTGGCTGCCAACGTAACTTGGAACGCCTGTGCTTGCGATTTAAAGGTGATGCAACCTGATTGAGCTGCGAGAGCATTGAGGGTTTTCAACGCGACCTTTTCAACCGCGACCCAGTTCAACCGCAACAACCAAGCACGCGCTTATAGCAATTGCTTGGTCCCCTCCGAAACAACAAACTCCCACGTCGGGCGACGAAGGAGTGAAGATGGCGATTACATCGCTCGGGCATCTGCACCAGCAGTACTAATCGAGGAAGCCCATCAGCGAGCCGGGATCGTCGATCTCGTTGGATGCCACCGGGCGGTTCCCGAAGTTGGAATAGTTCTCAGCAACTTTCAGAGGGCTTGCCGCAATCGGGCGGATACCTGCATCGGTGAAGCTGCCAACAGTTTGCATACCATTGGCAAAAATCGGCCGCTCTCCACCCAGAGAGCGGAAGGTGCCGGCAATTGCCAGGTTACTTGCCTCCACGGGACGGTTACCGATGGACCGCACGACTGCTTGCTTGGGCTGCAGCGAAAGCGCACCGCCTTGCTCGGACTGGGGCGCCGTTGTGGCGTTTTCGCTGCCGTTCTCTTGAATCTTCGTCTCGCTCATGGGAAATATCCTCGTAATTTCGCAACTGCGGCAAGCCTGACTCCCAGGCTCAAAACTTTAACTAAATCTTCAGCTTCGATTGCTCTGATTATATCGCTTAAAGATCGCGTAATGAGGCGTAAAAAAACGCAATGCTACTTACTAAGGCAGACACCGCACTCACCCACGCAAACTTGCTGAATGCCTTTCCAGGTAAGTCATCTAGCGTTCCAGAAAGCGCTTTCGAGAGCGATTGCACTTACTTTGCTTATCGCCGTAATGAGCAGAACAAAAGCGGGTGAGAGCCTCATCGCTCCTGGTGGCGGTTCGCCACAGCCCCTCGTTCGCCTCCGCCCGGTGGAATAATACTTTCCGGATTTGCCGAGTCCGGACGCAAGCCTCTTGCGGGCAAGTACCTACTCAAAATTTGCTTATAGGACCGCCCAAGCATAGCTATACTTACAGCTGGCTTTGCGTTGTGAGGCGAATGTGCATTGGTGGGGAACGTCTCAAATCTTTAAAGCTTGGGGGTTGCACTACCTGATGCTGGTGTTGCTGATACCCCTAAACTCCGGTGAAGGTCAGGTGGAACGTGGCGTGTTTGAAGCTTAGTAGCGCCTCCCAGCTAGCCCGGCTCAACGATACTGATTTGACAAGTCTGCTGTACCCAACCTCAGCGCATGTGATTCGCAGATTGCTCGTTACCGATCGCTCGGTTCGGTTATTATCGCCCAGCCTTCAAAGTTCTCGTCAGCACCATTCTTCAATACTGCCAGTCCCGAATCCTGCAGTTACTTTATTGGGTCTCTCGTGACCGAGCCCCGAATACAAAAAGATTGGGATCGCAAATTCGATCGAAGCCCCTTGCAGGATTGTTACGTGTTGTTTCGCTATCAGCAAGTGCTGTCAAGTTATCCTGTCGTCCGTCGGATATTTAGTTGCGAGTCTCGGTCGGACCAGCTGGTTCCATGCCGAGAGTTTTTAAATATTTACATTGGCCGAATTGCAGCTATCGATGTTGGGCTTGGGTGTGCTAATCCGCAATCAATTCGGCTCGCAACTGTCATTCCGAATGCTCGGTCTGATAAGGGAGGATGAACCCAGTTGAGAACTTTTGACTGACAATCGAAAGGCGACTTCGGACAAAGTGACTGCAAAAGGTGTATCCGAAGATACAGAAATGATGTGGGCAACCGATGAGAATCGGGTCGCTATGGCTGCAAAAGAGTGTTATCAGAGCTCTCGGCGGCAGGTCGATTCTTTGCAGTGAGTGGATGGCAAATTGCCAAGGTAAGGCCTGAAAAGCGCGTTTTCTGCGCTGAGGCTCTACGCTCGCAGCAGTTGAATTCGGATTATGTAGCACCCATTCGCCTTGACAAGGCTCCGGCGAGTGAGGTAGAGAATGTGACTTACTGCTCTAGTCTCAAAATCTAGTGTCAAAAGTTGTGTGAAAACGAGATCGGTGATGATGTCAAGACTGATGCAACGAAATTCGCAAGGTGTGAGAGAACGGCAACCGATCGCTCCTAATCGGTTCGGACTCTCGTGGCTTCTGCCCCGACGAGTCAAGCCGTATTGGCTCGCGTGTATTCCCCTCGCCGCTATTTTGGTCGTGATTTGGGACGGTGCTGCTGCTGCTCAGCATGCGCTCGACCTCGACACATTGGACTTCTCCGACCCTGCGGTGATTAAGGGTACGCTCGACGCGATCTTTATCTTTTTCTGCGCGGTGCTCGTCATCGCAATGAATGCAGGCTTCGGAATGTTGGAGACGGGTTTCTGCCGACAGAAAAATGCCGTCAACATTCTTTCGAAGAACCTCATCGTGTTCGGCATTGCGACACTCGCTTATTGGGCGATCGGTTTCGCGCTGATGTACGGCACTGATTTTCGTGGTTTCATCGGCACTGCAGGCTTCTTCCTGTCGAGTTCGGATCCGGCAACCTACGGTCTCGAACCGTTTCCAGCGGGACTGCCGATTTCAGTGTCCTTCCTATTCCAGGTAGCGTTTGCAGCCACAGCAGCAACGATCGTCTCCGGTGCTGTTGCCGAACGCATCAAGTTCACGGACTTTCTAATTTTCAGCTTCCTGCTCGTCGGTATTTCCTACCCGATTACCGGGCACTGGCAGTGGGCAGGTGGCTGGCTGTCGCAGCTTGGTTTTGCTGACTTTGCCGGTTCGACGGTCGTGCACTCGGTCGGTGGCTGGGCGGCATTGGTTGGAGCTTTGATTCTCGGTCCACGCCAAGGCAAGTACAATGCCGACGGATCGGTGAATGCGCTGCCCGGTCACAACATGAGCATTGCTATGTTGGGCTGCCTGATTCTGTGGATCGGTTGGTATGGGTTCAATCCGGGCTCGGAGCTGGCTGCAACCCCCAACGTGCCTTACATTGCCGTAACGACGACGCTCTCGGCAGCAGCGGGCGGCGTTGCTGCTACGTTCACGGCCTGGATTAAGGACGGAAAGCCGGACCTGTCGATGATCATCAACGGGATCCTGGCCGGTCTAGTGGGCATCACGGCAGGTTGCGATGCGGCTTCTTACCCGGTGGCAGTCTTTATCGGTCTGGTGGCGGGCATTATCGTCGTCTTCTCGGTAGCGTTCTTTGACTCGATCAAGATCGACGACCCGGTCGGTGCCATTTCGGTGCACTTGGTCTGCGGCATCTGGGGCACGTTCGCGGTGGTTTTTGCTGGTGGGGACCCGGTCGCTCAGATCGTAGGCATCCTATCGATCGGCGGCTTCACGGCACTGTTCAGCTTCATCGTGTGGACCGCTTTGAAGGCAACGTTGGGCATCCGCGTGACTCCTGAAGAAGAGCTGGAAGGTCTCGACATTGGCGAGCACGGTATGGAAGCCTATAGCGGCTTCGTTAAGGAAGCGGACGTGCTGGCAGGGAGCAGCTCCAGCGTTTTTCGCGGTGATGAGTAGTAATTAGCAGATGGTTTTTCAACGGGTGAGGCTGCCGATGCCCTCCCACTCGTTGTATTCGACTTCATGCATTTGGCGTCCCTGTCAGTGGCGGGGGCGCCTGTTTTGTAGGTGCTGAGAAGACCGACTAACGGCTGCTCGATTGCTTGCAAGCTTCGCAATTTTTACCTCGCGGCAGTGGAGGTGCTCTCAATCAGAACGCCTTTCTTGCTGTAAAACTGCCCAAGCTGCATAAGTGTGGCAAACGGCGTACCAGTTGAGGAAGAGGCGGGAGATCTCCAGAGCGAGGCGCGATCGCCCGCGCGCGCACAACCAGCTCAGCAACGGTGCAAGGGTGCGTTCGTTGAGGAGGCCGCCAAAGGTCAGCAACCCCCATAGCAGGCGGTGCACCCAAGTCATTTGTACCATCAGCCGCACGGCGAAGGTCGGATGCTTCTGGTAGAACAGCGCGCCCGTGCGACCGCGCTGCCGTTCGCGATCGATCAGCTGCGGCAATTGCTCGACTCGGAACGGAGGATGCCAGTGATAGCCAACGGCCTGCGGGCATTTGACGAGCCTGAGACCGAGCTGTTTGAGTCGCACGCCCAGTTCTAGATCTTCCCATCCGTAAAGTTGGAAGCGCGTGTCGAACCCGCCTGACGCCTCTAACCAGTGACGCGCGATCGCGACGTTGCCGGTAGCAAAGTAGGCCGCTGAGTAGTCCGTAAGTTTATAGGGCTCAGCCGTCGGCTGGTCAAAATTGTTGGTATTGACAACCCGACCGTAGGTAAAGACGCGATCGCCCCAACGGCGGCGAGCGTCGCGCAGGGCAGTTGCGTGCGCTTGAAGAAAGACTTCGGTAACGACCAGGTCGCTGTCGATGAAAATAATCTCGTTGCCGCGCGCGCTCTCGACGCCGAGGTTGCGGGCAGCGGCAGGTCCCCGGTGGTTTTGCTCGCAAACGCAAACACGCGCTAAGCCCGCAGATGCCAACCACGCTAAAGTCGCGTCGGTGGAACCGTCATCGACAACGATGACTTCATATCCGTCGACTAACCGAGTGTCGTACTGCTGTTCTTCAAGGGCGAGCAAGCACTTTTGCAAGATCGGCAGGCGGTTGTAAGTCGGAATGACGACGCTAAAGAACACGTGAGAGCCCTCTGATGAGGCGACCGACTCCAGATTCTAACGCGCGGCGCTATTGACCCAACTCTTGCGACGGGGGCGCACAGGCGATCGCATGCCCGGCCGAGGCGGTGCAGGGCGGTGGCAACAGCCACAGCGTGCCGATCGCACCGATGGCAACGCCGGTCAAACCAATCGCGATCGCGATTGGTAGGGTTACAACCCGAGTTTGCCAGGGTCGGGCAGGTCGGGTAGGCTCGCACTGCATGCGCTGCCAAGTCAGGAATTCTGCCGAGGGTTTGAGGCACAACGTCGGCAGCAGAGTTGCACCGGGATAGCGGTCTTGATGCGGTTCTAAGCGCTTGCGCGCGGTAAAGATCGATGCTAGCAACGAGCGATCGCGGGCGAATTCCCGAAAAAAGTAACGCAGAAAGTCCACTGCTACCGTATCGGGGACTGGCTCGCGCATGACGATACTTTGAGGCAGGTTGATTTGCGCCAGTTGGTATGCCAATCCCAACCCGTCGCAGGAGTTAAAAATGGCCAGCTGCAGTCCGTTATGAATCGCCGCAGCCAAAGAGTCTCGCAAGTCTTCAACTGAGAGGCGTTCGTCGCAGTCGAGTTCGAGCCAGCCAAGGCGTCCGTCCGAACGGCTGCCACTATGTCCGGTGAAAACGAAGATGTGATACCCGCACTCGTCCCAGAGTGCCTCGCAAAGCTCCTGGTGGCGCGGTTGGATGAGGGAACGAACCTCGGCACCGCGCGCTTCAAGCTCGCGAACGACAGCCAGGTCGGCCTTGGTGTCGATGCCGTCACCGCGACCGACAACAACCAACACGCGCGGACCGGTCGCCGGCAGCTGCGGCTCCACAAACGTGGGAGAGTCTTTGGGGGCTTGGAGGACGACTTCCGAATGGGGGTAGTGGGTTGCCAGCAAACGCCACGCTTGCCAGGGTAGGCGGTTGAGAGGGTCATCTTTACAATCGAGCAGGATGAAGATCTCGCCGTCACTCTCCTTGCGGTGCAATTCGCCGGCGTAGGCAATCAATCCGTCTCGGACGGTTTGCCAGCCGGAGCTGCTGCCGCGCTCGAGCCAACCATTGAGCTGCGCTTCCAGTCCGTCCAGGGCAGAACGTAAGTTGTCGAGCAGCCAATCGCGGTTTCCTCGCGCGACCGATAATCCCACGATGCGCGCGTCGTCGAGCTGGCGGTATAGGTGCTGGCAATCACGGAGTGCTTGGAGCAATTCCGGAGGCAGTGCATAGAGACAGCCTTCGAGTTCCTTTTCAGGCCGGTGCGATGCCGTCAGCGTCGCGCGGTAGCGATCGCCGTTTGCTTGCCGTAATTTCAAGCGCAAGTATTGCTCTGGCATGGGCGGGTTCCGGGCGAAGTCGGGACGCGATCGCGCAGCTGGCGATCGAGCGGGCAGTTGGCTGAAGCAATCGAGGACGGACGGATGCTCAGGCAGTGAATATCTCGCGGACCCTCACGTCATCGAGGTCCAGCTCCAAGTTAAATGGCTCGTCGGGTTGGCAGAGGAAGTCGAGTTGCAACCAGTTATCGGCATCTCCTGCACGTACCTGCAAGCTCGCCTCATCTGACGCGTCCAATAACGTGGCGCACAAGCCCGACGGCAAGCAATGAGCGTTCCCGCAGGGATAAAGACGCATACAAAGGCTCGTGCTGCGATCCGCGTGCAATGCTGCTTTCACGACGAGCACGATCGCTTGTTCGTCGCCACCGGTATGCCAACGCAGGACCTTACCGCGACTGATGTGGTGTGAAGCTTCGTCGGGAGCTGCCAACACCTCTACCGGCGGGGCTGCCGTTCGGAGCGTGCTGCCCGTCGCGGGTAAGAGGATGTCAGACGGCTCCCATTCGGGCGCGAAGATTCCCGCAAACCACTCCTGCAGGCGGGTATGACGGCTGGAGCGCTCCAGTACGCTGAGGAAGTCATCAAGCGACTGCAACTCCGCCAGCGGGACTTCATCGTCACTCCGGATCCGCTCGGGCGACACGAAGCCCAGCAGATACGCCCAATCCAGGCAATCGCCGATGCGCACGATCGCGCAGCCGAGGCAGTCATCGGCAAGGGCAATTGGCACGGTCGCGGTCGCGGCGGCGGGCAACACGGGGCAGCAGGCGATCCGGCCGCGGCCCGGCACGATCAAGTCGTTGACGTCAAAGGCGGCACGCAGTCCTGGCTGCCAGCATTTGCCCTGCTGGGGTGCCGTCGCGATCGCCAAGCAATTTAGGTATGTCCGAACGGCACAGACGGCCAGCGTGTTGAGATAGACCTGCTTGCCTTTCTGAGGTGTGGCTTGCTCGGTAGCAAATTGCTCGGCGTATCGGCGAGTATGGCGATCGAGGGCGATCGCAATCGGTGGCGGTGCAGTCGCAGCATTCATGGGAGAGGATCCAAATTGAGCGTGGAATTCAAGGTACGGACGAGTTCGGCTACGAGCGGGCGGCACTTTTTCTTCCAGTGCGAGTAGAGGGTTTGTTCGGGGATACCGTATTCGCGAGCGATTTGACGTACGCGTTGGGGGGGCTCCTGTAGAAGCAGGCGTGCGACCAACTCGCGGCAGTGACAGTCGGGGTGCTTTCCCGGGTGGCAATTGCTGAGAGTGCCATTGGGATCGCGTTCGAGATAGTCCCAAACCTTGCGACCGTAGCGATGACGAGTGGCAGCTTGCTGCTCGGCAATTTGTCGTTCGACCAGGTCGAGCTTACTAGCGGGGTCGGGTAGGAGTTCGATCGGATCGACATCGATCGCGTCGGTTTTAAGATTGACGATGTACTTGTCGTCAGAGGTATACAGATCGCGCACGCGCCACCGTAAATAACCGTTGACCCAGCGCACGAAACTTTCGTCTGCTGATACCCCACGCGGTTCAAAGGTATCGATGTTCTTGCAGACCCACTCGAGCGTGCGGTTATATGCTTCGGGATAGTCCTGGTGAGACGAGCGATAGAGACCGGGCAACCGCTGCATACAGGCAAGCAGTCGGTTGAGCGCTTTGCGTCGGGCAGGGCTTCCGGCCGGCACCCGACAGGTAGCTGCAATCGCCACCTGTAGGGCACTCTCGCCGGGGTCGCGATCGGAAGGCATGCGCGCAATCGTCATAAGCAGCATAGGCTGACAGCGTTTAGAATAAGCCAAGTCTTAGTCGGGCTTATCCTAATTCTGCTTGATTGTGACGCCCGAGCCACCGGCGATCGCGCGGTTTTCTTCCCTTCCCAGACTATTCGCCCGATGGTTGCACTGTTATGACCGTGCTGACTCCGAGGTCGAGCATCCCGTGGCTTCAGGTTCCGCCCGACAGGTGTTTACTGGCTCAACCAGGCGATCGCGCGGCGGATCCATTCCTCGGGTTGGGGATTGGCAAGTAAGACGCTGTCTAAGGCAAGAGCGGACAGGGCGTGTTCGATTTCGTCTTGCGCGTATCCAAGGGCTAGCAGTGTCATCTCTACGTCCTCGCGTAGGTCCAGTGCCGGCCCGAGAGCAGATTGACTCGCTGCCATTCCAGAAGCCTGCCGCCACTGTGCCAGCTTGGTCTTGAGTTCTAATGCCATGCGCTCGGCGGTTTTAGTCCCGACACCGGGCACTTTTGCGAGGGCATGTGTATCTCCCGCCACGATCGCTTCCACTAACCGATTTAAACCGAGCGTGTCGAGGGCTGCGATCGCGAGTTGGCTGCCGATGCCGCTGACGCTGACGAGCTGTCGGAATAGGTCGCGCTCGGCAGCAGTAGCAAATCCATACAGGACGAGCTGGTCGTCGCGAATTTGCTGGTGCGCGTAGATTTGTACGACTGCCTCCGGATCGGGCACTAGCTCGCGCGCCAGCCGCCGAGGAATTTGCAATTCGTAACCGATGCCGCCGACTTCCAAAATCAATAGCGTGCGGGTATTTCCACGCTTGACGATGCGGTGGACGGTGCCGCGTAGATAAGCAATCATGGCGATCTTGCTGGCGCGTGGGACTCGGTTGGGGCACCTTAATGTAGCAGCAATGTAGCAGCCCGTCAGCATGACTCTGCAACGTTGCAGGGAGACCACTCGCAATGAAGGATAGGAAAAAAGCAATCTACTAACGTTGCTGAATCCTTCGATATTTCCAGCTGCTATGGAGGCTGCATCCGGCAGAGCAAGCTATTCGCGATCGCCACTAGCTACGAATCGCCAGCAGCCTCCAGCCAGCCGAAGTGCTCCAGTCCTTCGAGGATGCCGGCCGCGTAACTAGCCCGGGTGCAATGTAACCTTGCAGTTTTGCGCTGAGCAGCGCTCCAGTCGAGTAACTCGGGTTTGGCATTACCGACAATGATTCCGAAAGGAGAGCCCGTTGCAAACAAAGCAATGTCGTTGCCCGAATCGCCGCAGACGATGGTGGAATTGTCGTCGAACTGCCACTGGTGTTGCAGGAATTGAACGGCTTGTCCCTTATCTCCCGCCCGTGGAACTAAATCGAGATCCTGCCCGCCACTATAGATCGTCTGTACTGACAAATCGGCCGCGGTAAATTCCTCCACCAAGCGCGCGCGCACGGCCGACCACGCATGCTCGGCAAGGAAGTAACTGACCTTGAAGTCGCCCTGCTCGGTTGACGGCTGCAGCATCAGCTCCGGAAGGTTCGCGCAAATAGCGACTACCGCCTGGCGCTTCCATCCAACTGACAGCCGTTGCGCCCATGTTGGGTCGGGTGCCGCTCCAACCGGATCGAGAGCGGGGTAGTAGATCTCGGTTCCGACGGAGGTTACGAGCGCGTCGGGCACGAGCAAGTCCTGTTCGCTGAGGAGTTCGCGGTATAGATGTGGCGATCGCCCGGTCGCGTAAACCAACCGCAATTGACCCCGCGACTGCAGCGCTTGCAGGTAAGTATTGAGAGCGGTTAGAGCTTTTGCATCCCCCACGAGCGTATTGTCTAAATCGGTGACTAGGAGTAGTGTTCGCATTAACTTCACATCAACATCTTGAGGTTGTAAGTGCGTTCGACCGAGTAGCAAGTTTGTTCTGAGTAGCTGTGGTTGCCGTCAGTAGCCTGCATGCTGCGACTGGTAGGATAAGGGCTAAACTACTTTGAAAATAATGTTTGAGAATGCAGTATGATAAAGCGCTTCTCCTGGGTTTTATCGCAAAAGCTTGCGGTCGGTCCGTTTCCCCACTCTGAGAACCAAGCGGGCTATCTCGCGCGCCAGGGGATCACGGCCGTACTGTGCTTGACCGAGCCAGACGAGCGCGACGTTCCATCCGGGATATTCAACCGCTTCGTATGGGAGCGCGTGGCCATTCCCGACGGCTTCACAGGGGGCGTTCCTGAAGTCGAGCACTTCACCCAATCCCTCGCCATCCTGACCCGCTGGCACCGCAAAGGTCACGCTGTTTATGTCCACTGCCTTGCCGGAGTCGGACGCTCGCCCTCGGTTTGTGCTGCCTACGTAGCGCGGACCCAATCTATCGATCTCGATTACGCGATCGCCCTTGTTAAACAGCAACACGAGATCGCCAACCCCGACAGCGCCCAAGTGGCAATCATGCGCGAGTTTCTCTCGCAATCGAACTCGTTCGAGGGCGCTTCAAATAATTAGCCAGTTGCCATGGGTCCATATTGGCTGGCAAGCAGCCAGTCAAACCAGAAGGCAGAGTGACACCCCTTAATGACTCGCCATGCTGGGTACGGTGCAAGTGATACATCAGCTTGGATATGGCACTTGAGCCTATGGAGCACAGAGCCAAATAACAATTGTGTGATGTGAGCAGGTGTAGTTGGTGCACGTGTATTTGCGAACGCGAGAAGGAGGGGATGCGATATTTACCGATACTGCATCGCTTCGTGCAACTAGAATCTAGTGCAGGTCTACTATGTCGCAGTCAGTTGCACGATTGAAGCGATCTTTTATTCCAGCGATGCTTTCCTAGTTAAGGTCCTGGCAACAATCTTGATTTTTCTGAGCCAAGCGAAAGTTGAACTGACAGGGTTTACCTTTAGAGGCAGATGCTTTTCGGCTATGCCCGTGGCGATACTTCGTGATTAAACTTTAAGCGATGGATGCGCGCTAGCAGGTCTTGGCAAACGTTCGCCGCTATCCAGATGCCGGAACGTTCTGCCAGATCGTCGATGGAGGCGATCGCGACGTATTGTGCCTTGAAGTTCCGCTGGACGCTGCCAATGATGGACTCGGTGGTAAATCGACTGCGAGTTCCGTCGAGCCGAGGTTCGTCAATCGCTGCGGTCAGAAGTTTGCCGAATACCTCGGAGCGATCGCGCCGATTCTCAGCAAGAGTGTGGTCGACGAGCATCCAGCGCTGTCGCCACCAGACGTACAGGAGGGCCTGTCCCAGTGCATTGGCGATCCGCGTCATGCCGCCGAGTTCAAGCAATGCATGCAGCACTAGCCCGAGCGATCGAGCGGCTCCACAACAATTCTGACAGCAATTCAGTGGGTCGTCTCTAGTAGCAAGGGCGATTGGAATGATTTGGTGCCTCTCGTTCAGCAGTCGTCTACGGCGTGCTCCACATCACTCAGTCCGGCAATCACTACCGCGTGCTTCTGAAATCAGAGCAGGTAGGGATTTAAGCTGGGAGCGGATTTACGGTCCGTTTCTACAGTAAGGATGAGCGGGGTGACCATCGATTTTCGCAATGCTAATGCGCTTTGGAGTTCGGTGTTGGTCGAAGCGCTGGTGCGATCTGGCGTCGCGACGGTAGTTGTGTGTCCTGGCTCGCGATCGGGTCCGCTGGCAGTGGCCTGCGCGCGGCATCCGCACATCGAAGCGATTCCCGTGCTGGACGAGCGGTCGGCTGCCTTTTTCGCCCTCGGAATTGCCAAACGTATGGGCAAGCCAGTCGGATTAATCTGCACGTCAGGAACGGCAGCAGCAAACTTCTATCCCGTAATTGCCGAAGCCCACGAGAGCCGAGTCCCTTTGTTGGTGTTGAGTGCCGATCGCCCGCCGGAGTTGCGCGACTGCCGCGCAGGTCAGGCGATCGACCAGGTAAAACTTTACGGCACGTATCCCAACTGGTATGCAGAGTTAGCGCTTCCGTTTGCGTCGCTGGACATGTTGCGCTATCTGCGGCAAACAGCAGTTCAGGCAGTGCGACAGTGTCTGCAGCCGCATCCGGGTCCGGTACATCTCAACGTCCCACTGCGCGATCCGCTCGCGCCCGTTTCCGAGCCGCTGCCAGCAGAATTGGAGGGGGCATTGGTTAACTTCTGCGACGAGATCGTGCCCCCGCAACGGCTCGAACCGAATGCTTCGCTGCCTTTTTCGGTGTGGGAGCAGGTAGAACGCGGCATCATCCTTGCGGGAGTCGCACAGCCATCGGAGCCGGAGCTGTACGCGCGCGCGATCGCCGCCCTCGCTGTGGCCCTGGGCTGGCCGGTTCTGGCAGAAGGCTTGTCGCCTGTTCGCAACCGTGCCGGGCTGAATCCCTATCTGGTAGCAGGTTACGATGCAATCTTGAGGGATCGTATGCTGGCGCGATCCTTAGCCCCCCGGCAAATCATTCAATTCGGCACGCTACCGACGAGTAAGGAACTGCGTGCGTGGTTGGCTGCAGCCGATGCGCAGTGTTGGATCCTCGACGCGCGTTACGACAACCTCGATCCGCTCCACGGCCGCACGACGCATCTTGCGCATGCGCCACAACTACTGGCACGTTCTCCTGCTCTAGCTGCCCGGTCGCCGCGCCCACCATCGAGTTATCTCCGTCAGTGGCTGGTTGCCGAGCAACGGGTGCAGACAGCAATGGCACGCACACTGTCCGACTTAGATGCTCCGTTTGCTGGCAAGATTGCCTGGCTACTGGCGCAGCTTTTGCCTCAGGAAACTCCTATCATCGTTGCCAATAGCACGCCCGTCCGCGATGTGGAATGGTTCTGGCCGCCAGGCGATCGCCGCATGCACATGTTTTGTAATCGCGGAGCAAATGGCATCGACGGTACGCTCGCGACGGCGTTGGGAATTGCACATCGCCAACAAAGTAGCGTGCTGCTGACAGGCGACTTAGCACTTTTACACGATACAACTGGGTTTTTGCTCCGCGATCGCTTCGTGGGACACTTGACAATCGTGCTAGTCAATAACAATGGTGGCGGTATTTTCGAGCAACTTCCGATTGCACAGTTCGACCCGCCGTTCGAAGAGTTTTTCGCCACGCCTCAATCTGCGAACTTTGCGAAACTCTGTGCGGCTTACGGCGTCGAGCACTGCCACGTCCGTGACTGGTCGCACTTCGAAGACCTCTTAACCCCGTTACCGACAGACGGCATTCGCCTGTTGGAATTTCACAGCGATCGTCGCGCCGACGCACGCTGGCGGCAGCAACTTCTGGCAAAATTCTACAGCCAATAATCCTATGACAGTTGAAGAGCTTGTTCGAGGTATTCAAGGATAGAAACAAAGATGAATCGCAACTGCTACACAAAGACTTTTCGGATGCCCCTGTCTGTCGCCATATCTCCAGAAAAGTGAGTTGAAGCGAACCAGCCAAGTCACGTTTCATACAAATCTGGGAGACTGCTCTCCGTTCCCGACCTTTTTAAACTCGATACAGCGCAGTTTTCTCGACTCGGTTGCGATAGTGTTCTGGCGAATTTGATATCAGCCATGGGAGCGGCGACCAAGGGTTTCCGGAAATGGCTAAGGCTGTCATCTTGGGACAAACGCATACTCTGTGTATCAGCTCGAAATTCGCAATAAGAGAAACTCGAGCTGATGTTGGTTTCGAAAAAATTATCTGCGTTCTAGCACACCCGATCGCTGAACCTCGAATTCGGTCTTGGCAGAGAAATATGTATGCATTTGCCCAAGCCTGGATTATTCACAAAGATTTTTACGAAGCCTCAAACCCTTGCTCTGACTAGGCTCCAATCTACGCGTATAGAAACACACTGTCATTGAGCAAAAAAGTCTGCAAGCCTTGCACGGCAAAAGATTTAAGGTCTCCGCAAAAGAGTTCATCAACTATCCAGGTTAGTGCTTTGCCAAGTCCAATATTTAGGGTTGTCGATCTCTGGGAACTATTTTTAAAAGGGTTCGAGAGGGTGAGAACTCCAAAATCATTTCTTGGCGCAGCCCTAAATGCTTATCTACAAACGCTGTGATAGCATCCGAAATGCTTGGGCGATTGCACTTGGTTGGAACCAATCGTAATAAGTTATCACTTGATTGCAGTAGAGTTCCGGGATCGCCAGCAATTATCAAGCTAAGACCCGTTGCCTAAATGTCGGTCGCGCAGTCCCGCACGCGGCTGCTGGAACTCAACTGCATAGAACATTTCAATCCGATTGCTCGAACGGTTCGGGAACATATCACTTCAAGCAGTTACCAACCGCCACGCTCCGTAGCGCTGCGCGTAATAGTCCAGTATCGCGAGCAACCGATTGCGATCTTCCGCTTCCATCTCAGGACAATGCACGCACAAACCACCAACCTGGCTTTGCCGGTACTCGAACTCAAGCGATCGCTGAGGCAGAAGCTCCACGTCCGCCCCAGCTATTTGACGAAGCTGCGACGTAGCCTCACGGTAAACTGCCAACGGCAAGCGATTGTTCTCGATACAAAGCCTGCCTTCATTCAGCTTTAAGCCAAGCCAATCGTTCGACACTAAACTCATTTATTGATACTACTACTGTGACGCAAGTGCGCCGGAGAATGGCTCGGGTGGCGGTGGCGGGAGCGGAATCGAGCTAACCTGCCCGGCAGTAGGAATTAGAAGCTGGGTTGAGTCCTCTGTTGCTATTGGAGTTATCGGCTCCTGCTGGTTTAAGGGCTTAACTACTTCCATTCCAATTTCCTCAAGGACAACAACCGGTTCGGGCTCGCGGTTCATGTCGATACGCTTGACCAAAACTCGTCCATCGGCAACGTATTGACCCTCGAAGACATAGCGGCTGGAATTTTCGCCCGGCGCCAAAAGGATCGCCATTGGCGTTCCACCCACATTTAAGGCCCCAGTCACGCGCACGGCTCGAGCATTAGAGGGTTCCGCATCCGGAGTTGCAACAAGGGGCGCAACAGGCACCTCTGCGGGTATAACGCTATCGGGGCTAATCCCAACCGGAAATCCAGCGAAAGGATCTCTTCGATCCTGACCGGGTTCGCCCCCTCGTTGTTGTACTAGCTTGTCGGGATCGGTAGGTTTTCGCAACCCTACAACCGGACGGGCAATCACTTGTGGTTGCTCTTCCTTCTGCAATTGCGCAGCTGCTGCCTGATTCTCGACGGGAAGGTCTGCTGAGGGCTTCTCCTTCTTCGCAGCTTCAGTTTTATTCAGACTCTCGGCAAGCTCATCTTCTGATGGGATCGTGCAACTTACACTACTAAGAAATAGCAGACCGAGGGACGCTGCACACACAACCTTACGCATAATCGTTTCCACTCTGACGTTAACGGTTTGGGTTGTCTGTCCCCGCAGGGCACAAAGGCTTGCAAATAACATCAATAACTTTAGTTTAGCCTATGTTCCGACCAGCGCCTAGCAGATCTCAGTCAACATAAGCCTCTTTAGCATTCCGAGACCTTTTTTCATTCGACGGGAGACGGTAACGACGCTAATACCCAACAGTTCGGCAACCTCTTTCTGGGTCAAATCGTGCAAGAAAACGAACTCAAGAACACTGCGCGTTCGTCCCTCAAGCTGTAACAGAGCTTGCTGCAGACGAAGGCGATCTTCTTGAGCAAGTTGGAAGCTGCGGTATCGAGCGTCGGGTACTAGGTCGCCAAGACTGGTCGAGCTATCCTCATCGCTGCCCATCGGCATGTCGAGACTGAGCGGTTCGCGATTCTTCTCGGCAAGTTTGATCTCTTGCCACTCGCGCGGGGTAATACCTAGTTCTTCTGCAATTTCATTGTCCGTCGGTTGCCGACAGAGTCGCTCGCGCAGCCGGCGGGTCACGCCGCGTGACTGCTGGCGCAATTCCAGCCAGCGTCGGGGGATCCGAACGGGACACCCTTTATCGCGCAGGTAGTGCTGGATCTCACCGCGAATGTAAGGAATAGCAAACGAACTGAAAGCATGACCTTTTGACAACTCGAAGCGCTCGATTGCCCGAATCAACCCCAGAGAACCAACCTGGAGGAGGTCGTCATAACTCTCGTTGCACTGGTTAACCCAATGATGTGCCTCCTTACGGACCAGCCCGAAGTTTAACTCGACAACGCGGTTGCGAAGTGCCGGGTCGCGCGATTCCTGATACGAGCGCAGAAGGTGCAAGCTGTTGTGCTTGAGATCTGCTTTTACCTGAGTGACCATTACTCGACTCGTCGGTAGTGGTGGAGCAACCTTTCGCCGCACCCGAGCGGTCGAGCTCGTGCGGGCGTTGCAGGAACGACCGTCTAAGAGGGAAAGACCTACGGATTCATCGCTTGAGCATGGCTACACATTGAACATTGAACATGGCTTCACAACAAGTTCCCTTAGATTCAACCCTCAAGGTGAGATTGTATGTTGCGCTCCGAGCTATTGACAACAGTACAATTCACGATCTTTGAGGGCATCATTTATTGCACGGACTTGCTAAGTGCTGATAGGCAAGCTGTTATCTTGAAACACAACCGCCTCCGCAAATCCCCTACATTTTTTGCGCTTCTACAGCCCTAACGCGAGATCTAGTTCGATAAAGTAGGCAACACCAAATTGAATGATTTCTGACGGTAGATAAATTTAAAATTTATATTAGAAAATAATCCTATTCTGTCATCAGCCGCATTGCATTTGTCGCATTGCATTTATAGTTGGCATCGATCTTTAAGTATGAGTGTTATGTTGCAGTTGCAGCACGCAGACGTCGTCCAACGCAGAAATCGAGATTCGAGAATAAATTGCACAAATAAATCAAGAGGCACGATTTCGTGCCTCTTTGGAAATGCAGCCAGTGCGCAAACTCTCACTGGCTGCAGGGAAGTCGGAAGATGCATTTAGCTCTCGAACGAGCTATCTTCAAGTACGGCGTAGAAAATACCCCGGATCTTAACTGCTTCCGGCTCCTGAGCGCCGAGATCGGTATCCGACGGCTGCTCGCTTTCAAACGTCCCGGCAATCTCGCCTGTATCGCTGTTGACGCGCTGGACCTGCAAGGAAATGTCGCCCGTGCCGCGATCTACACGCTTGACGTTTGCTCGCTCGAGATCGTCAATATCGGCTTGTGCCGGTAGGGCAACCGCATTGTCGTAGCCGCTGGCTACACCGCGCCCTTTCGGATCGAGGAAGACAGCTCCTCGGTATGACGGCACGTTGAACTCGCCGCGGAGGTCGGTGGAGGTATTGATAACTGCCTGGTCAGCCCCAGCCTTGGCGACAAGGTTTTTGATCGTAAAGAGGAACGGCACCTGCTCCCCACCCGGGAGCAGGACGGTAATGGGCTGGAAGTCGATGCCCCCGCGTTCGAAGAATGTCAGACGACCGTCATCGTCGACTTTGAGGGTCCCGTCAATCTGATCGAGGGTCGAGGTAGCGCGCGTCAGGAGCTTGCCGGGAACGAACTCGGGTTCTCGGCGCGAGTTCGCAGGCTCTTCCTCGATATAAAACTCCGTCGGTTGCAGGCACATATCGACGAGTCGGTAGGTTTGACCGGGACCGATCGGGATCGAGCCTCGACTGGTCTGCACTAGTTGCGGGCAGGTGTTTGCTAGCCCTGTTCCGAGTACCTGATCGTACGTAAGCTGACTTTTATCGACTAATTCCGACGGTGCCTCGCTGCAGGCTGTCAGTATGCCCAAGCAGACTGCTAGCAAGGCAACAATGAATGCACGATAACTCATGGTCGTCCTCGTGTGCTGTTTCGCTCGATTCCAAAAAAAAGCTGTCGTTGCAGTGTCATTCGGGAGGGAGCTGGGTAGGATCGTGGTGGCTTCCGCCTGCAACCTTACCGCTCGCTCGACCGACGATCGACGAGACTGCGTTGCGTCTCATCTGCCGCAAAAGTTTATGAATGTCAAACTATTGGCGGTCCACTTCAATTAGGCATTCTACACTGGCATACCGTTCTATTCGCGACCGAGCGGACGTCCATGAAGTTTTGTAAACACGGTGAGGCAGCCAATGGTAGCGAGTAGCAAGCGACAGCGGCTGGAGTTAGAGGCTGAGTTGGCGAGCCTCTGCAATCGCGGGTTAGAGTTGGCGCGGCGAGAGCGCGAGGACTGCCGCGCTCTCTTGTCAATTTTGAGGGGATTGGAAACCTTGCACGGTCGGATTCGCGAGGAGCTATTCCAAGACGCACTGCCTAATTCGCGTCACGATCTATATAAGCTACTGCGTGAAATTGAGGAAAATGGAGGCTGGCCGTACATCGAGCGTATGCGGCTTCGACAACTGCTAGCCTGTTTGGCGGTGGAAGACACTACCTCAGATCCTTCGGAATTGGGCCGGTAGCAACCGGTCTCGAATCATAATCAATGATGTTAGGATGTCGCCATTCTCGAGCGATCGCTCTGCAAAGAGGTAGAAATAATGGCGTTTGCAGTTGCTCCCATCAAGTTCGGGACGGACGGCTGGCGGGGTCGCATCGCCGCTGAGTTTACGTTCGAACGCTTAGTGGCAATTGTCCCGCTAGCAGCGCAGGTTCTGTCAGAGCAGTACGGAGCGATCGCCCGCCAACCGCAATTGATTTTCGTTGGGTACGACCGACGATTCCTGGCAGAGGAGTTCGCACGCATAGCAGCAGAAACGTTAGCTGAATTTGGATTTGCGGTGCGTTTAGCTGACAGTTATGCGCCCACGCCGGCATTGAGCTGGGCGGCGAAGTCAGAGGGCGCGTTGGGAGCCTTGGTTATTACTGCCAGTCACAATCCGGCAAATTATCTGGGTTTGAAGGTTAAGAGTGCGTTTGGCGGCTCGGTGCCGCCAGCAGTGACGCAGGAGATCGAGGCACGCTTGGGAAAACCGCTGGTTGCGTCGACCGCTGTGGGGAGCGTGGAGCCCTTCGACCCTTGGGCAAGCTACTGTGCGGAACTGCGGACGAAAGTCGATGTCGAAGCGGTCCGAGCAGCGATCGCCGCTCGGAAGTTGGGCGTCTATGTGGATGCAATGCACGGAGCAGCGGCTGGCGGATTGCAGCGCTTGCTCGGTGAGGGCGTTGAGGAGTTGAATGGAACGCGCGATCCGCTGTTCGGCGGCCATCCGCCAGAACCGCTGCCGCCCTACATTCCCGCCCTGTTCCAACGCGTGCGAACGGCGGCCAAGGCACAAGAGGCCGAGCTGCGGGTGGGGTTAGTATTTGACGGTGATTGCGATCGCATTGCCGCAGTAGACGGAGAGGGGAACTTCCGCAGCTCCCAGGTGCTGATTCCGGTGTTGATCGATCACCTGGCAACCCGGCGCAGTATGACCGGTGAGGTGGTGAAAACCGTTAGCGGATCGGACTTGATCCCGCGCTTGGTGAAGCTATACGGACTGCCTTTGCATGAAACGCCCATCGGCTTTAAATACATTGCCGATCGCATGTTGGCGACGCCGGTGTTGGTTGGCGGCGAGGAATCGGGCGGCATCGGTTACGGAACCCATACGCCCGAGCGGGATGCTTTGTTGTCGGCGCTGTACGTGCTCGAAGCCGTGTTGCAGTCGGGGCAAGATGTAGGAGCGATTTACGCGCGATTACAAGAGAAAGTGGCTTTTGCTACGGCTTACGATCGCGTCGATTTACCCCTAGCAGGTCATGATGCTAAGGAACGCGTCCGGCAAATTCTCAAAACGCAGCCGCCAGCAGAGATTGCCGGGCAGTCTGTCGTCAATTGTCTTACAACGGACGGATTCAAGTTCCGGCTGGCCGATGACAGCTGGTTATTGGTGCGTTTCAGCGGCACGGAGCCGTTACTGCGGCTGTATTGCGAAGCATCAAACGACCTGCAGGTTCGCAAAACGTTGGATTGGGCGAAGTCTTGGGCAAGCGAGCTCTGAACTCACAGCAGCTTCATTAATTGGGATCGCAATCTCTAGGAAATGCCCCCCCCGGCTGCTGCAGACCCTTAGTTTGCTATCAGACAATTCCCAGCTTCGAGTCCAGTGCCGAGCGAGCATCAGGATGCCCCTTTATGCGACTTTCTGCCATTCGACATCGTCTTCAAGCGATCGCCGCTGGTTACATGTAATGTTTTGTGCGGCTGGGTCGGAACCGCTCGACAACTCTCCAGACGCAAATGTTAGTGTGGTCTATGAGAGTGAGTAGCGGCAGCAGAATTCCTTTTTAGTTCGCGGTTTTCCGTTTGGTCTGAAATTCAAGGTTCTCTCCGAAATTCCAATCTCTACATTCAATCTCTGACGGAGAAAACCCATGGCAATTTATGTAGGCAACCTGTCCTACGACGCTAGCGAGCAGGACATCACCGATGTGTTTGCCGAATACGGTCAGGTTCGACGCGTTCACCTGCCCACCGATCGCGACACCGGACGGATGCGCGGATTTGCATTTGTAGATATGGAGACGCTGGCCCAAGAAGACGCGGCGATCGACGCTTTAGACGGAGCTGAATGGCTCGGTCGAGCCCTCAAAGTTAACAAGGCAAAGCCGCGTGAAGAACGTGGCGGCTCGTTCGGTAAGCGCCGATACTAAGACGTTGAAGCACGATGCCGTAGATCAGGCTTCTGCAACGTAAGTATTTGCGTACCGTCGCGGCCCTCAGAGACTAGATCTCTGAGGGTTTCATTCTTTTGGTTTTTCAGCAGCGAACCGGGCATCTGTTTGGAAAGATCGCAGGTGCCTGTGGGGTTATGGGTTGTCTGGCAGCGACGGAATAGCAGTGTCCTCAGGCAGGCTTTCCACAGGGCGGACGATGGGAGTGGTTGAAGACTCCAAACCGAGATCTTCTCCGTCGTCAACCCCGATCGCACCTGGTTCAAAAATCGCCTGCAGGGCACCTTCGAGGGTGTTTGCCATCGCAATGCGGTTTTCGAAGACGACGATGACCCGCACCAGCGTCGGCAGGCTATTGCTCTCGGCTTCGAGGTAGACCGGTTCGACGTAGAGCAGGGAACGCTCGATGGGAATAACCAATAAATCCCCTTGCACCGCCCGCGACCCCTGTCGATCCCAGAGTGCGATCTGCTGCGAAATGATCGGATCTTGATTGATTAATGCTTCGATCTGCTCCGGCCCGAAAATCAAGCGCTGTCTGGGAAATTGGTATAGTAGCTGCTTGCCGTAATTGCGGCCGTCCGAACGCCCCGCTAGCCAAGCAATCATGTTATTGCGCTCGGTTGGGGCAAATGGCATCAGCAGCACAAATTCCTCCGCTTTTTCCATCGGGAGTTTCATGATCAAGTAGTCGGGCTTGACGCTCTGGACCTTGCTGCCATAAACTTCTCGCGGAATCTGCCACTGGTCCTCGCGGTTATAGAACACTTGCGGATCGGTCATGTGATAAGCCAGCAACTGCTCGGCCTGAACTTGGAACAGGTTAAGCGGATAGCGGATGTGAACGCTTAAGGGCTCGGGCATGGCGTCCAAAGGCACGAACATGTCGGGAAAAATGTCGCTCCAGGCGCGCGCGATCGGATCTGTAGGGTCGGCAAGATAAAACGTCACGTCACCGTTGTAAGCATCGACGACGATCTTGACGGAGTTACGGATGTAGTTGAAGGTATATTTGCCCGGATCTGAGTAGGGATACCGATCGCTAATCGTATAGGCATCGACGATCCACTTCAGGTAGTTTTGGGACTCACGGTCGGCTGCCGAGCCAGTATCGGCCGTAACCAGGTAAGGATCGCCGTCGAAGCGTAGAAAGGGCGCGATCGCCTGAATGCGCTGCTTGATATTGCGGCGCATCAGCAGCATCGTGTCCGGCGTCAGGTTGCGAGTCAGCAGCATTTGCCAATCTTTGAGATATGACGCGAACAACAACCGCCGCTGCAGCGATCCGACTGAAATGCCGCCCGAACCCGCGTAGGTGGTGTAAACGTTGTCTTCACCGCTGGGGAAGTCGAGCTCGAGCTTTCTGGTGTTGGTCAGAATGTAGGTATCGGTCAGCTCGCCAAAGTAGATACGCGGCAAGCCGATCGGAATACTGTCGCGGATGGACTCGCTAGCAGTTTCTAGGTCGCCAGCCTCAGCCCCCGTGGCAATGTCTTTAACAAAATATTCGGGCAAGCCGCCTTCACCCACTTGGTTGACCGGAGACAGGGTGAAGCCATAGCCGTGAGTATAGATCAGATGCTTATTCAACCAGGTTTGGGCTTGAGCGGGGACAGCGCTGAAGTCCAGTTCGCGGGCGGAAATTAGGACTTGCTGGCGCTCAGTTGTGGGATCGCCCGCCAGGGGGTTGCGCAGCAACGTATAGCGATCCATGTCGGCGTCGGGAAATTTGTAATAGAGTCGAATTTGCTGCAGCTGGCGGTTGGTTGCCAGCAGCGTACGTGCGTCCCACAGGCGGATATTGCGGATCGTCCTACTGTTCCGGCGCAAATCGTCAGCGGTGAGGTCGGCTTCAGGATCGAAGGTTTGTACATCGATCGCGTCGAGTCCGAATGCGGCACGGGTGAGCTTGATGCTGCGCTCGATGTAAGAGAGTTCGCGGTCGAGCTCGTTGGGTTGCACGTTCACGCGCTGCACGACCGGACTCAGGGTTGCGCCCAATAGCAAAGCACAGACGTAAAGTGCCAGCCCGACCCACGGCGATCGCCCGAGAATGCGCCGCCGCCCGAGCAGGGGAGTCGCTCGCAGCATCAACCATATCGCCGTTGACGCTGCAATTAAACTCAGGACGGTTTCGGTCGGCAACTGGACGGCAATGTCGGTGTAGCTTGCGCCGTAGGTAACCCCGCGAGCGGAATAAAGGAGTTCGAAGCGCGCCAGCGCGTGGCGCACTGCCAGCATCATCGACACCACGCTGCCGAGGAAGTATAGGTGGCGTAGTTGCGGATAGCTGAAGCCGAGAAACTTGCCTTGAGAAATGCTGTTGCCTGCGAGCAAATAAATCAGGCTTGCCGACAGCAGCGCGTACCAAAACAAACCGCCAATGAAGAAGTTCAGCAACTCCCAAATCGGCAATTTGAAGACATAAAACCCGATATCGCGACCGAACAGCGGCTCGACACGCTCGAATGGCTGAGCGTGGAGGAACAACAGCACGCGCGTCCAATTTGCTGCCACGATTGAGGCGAAGAAAATGCTCAGCAAAACGGCAACGGCGCGCAGTATGAGGCGGTGCCGCATCAATACGAGCATCACGAAAGCGATCGCGCCCAAGGTTGAGACTGCAGCGGTTGTGAGTTGCTGCCAGAGTCGGCGGAGAAAGGAAACCTCGAACAGCGGCCGCTCTCCCAAGCTGGTGGGCAGCGTATAATTCTCTGGATTGCCTGGAACGGAGATCGCACTTCCCGCCGGCGGCAGGGACCAATCCGTTCGGAAAAAACTCCCGCCGATCTGCAGGTAGTGCAGCATCAATAAGCTGATGGCGATTGCCAACACGACCACTACCGGCAGAAGCACGCGCAACCGCATGCTGCCGACGGAGACTCCAGCACCACGAGCGCGATCGGATGCCGGAATGGCTGTTGTGGCATCGGGGCAGATACAGCGCTCGGCCAGTTCCAAATTGCCCAATAAAAAGACAGCCGAGCCGATCGCGATCGCCAGCCACAGCCCGGCTTGCGTTCCCATTCTTAAGAGGAGGAGTGGCAGGTATCCGACTTCCTGGAACCAAAGCACTTCAGCCGTCGTGCGAACTGCAAGTTCGCCCAGGAGCAAGGTGCCGACAACGGCGAGGGCAAGGCGCGCGAGGCGGTTCTGGAACAGCATGGTCGATTGAGTGCGAGCGATCGCGCTGCGGTTACGGCACCCGTGCAGCCCGGAGACGCGATCTCGTTGGAATGATTGCAGCTTACTGCAGCTTGGCAATACTGAGGTTACTTCAGCTTGGCTCGTTGCTGCTGTGCCAGCTCGGAATTAAGCGCTTCGTACTCCCTTGCGTCAATTTCGTCCCAACGGTCGGCATCGGCGAGCGTTGCTGCGTCGCGTTTGGGGGCCGCGAGGCAAGGTGAAATTGCCGCTGTTCTGGTGTCGCCGCTGGCTCGCTTGCGTTCGGCATCGCCATCGTACTCAAGTGTCGCTTACCGAAAGCAATCGCCACCGACTCCATCAATTTCTGCAGCCATGGGGAAGCTGCTGGCGAGCGCCAGCGCGATCGCCTCCGCTAAGCAAATGCTTGAACGCTTGTGGTTTGTCAATAATTCGGAAATGGATACTTGACAAACGGACATTCGATCTTATTCTTCAAGACCCGCAAACAGCACGATTCTGGGGCATAAAGTGCCCTCGACCGGCGGGTAGGAGTGCAGCTGCCAAGCCATGGCGGGCAGGCGCTAGCCATACTGCTGTTCGCTTACATCCAACTTAAACAACAGCTGCAGCGACTGTAGGGTACGGCGGCGCATTTCGATGTCTTGCTGGGCGCGCAGCTCGACCATCGGCTCGTGCAAAATTTTGTTGACGATGCCGCGCGTTAGCGCTTCGATGGTTTCCTTGTGCTTCTCGGCAAATTCCGTTCCCAGGCGCGATAGGGCTTTTTCAAGTTCCTGTTCGCGAATCGTCTCGACTTTCTCGCGCAGGCAGCTGATCGTGGGCACGGCATCCAGCGATCGCTGCCAAAGTTCGTAGGCGCGCACTTCCTCTTCGAGCAACACTTCGGCTTCGCGGGCCATCTGACGGCGGCTCTCGGCGTTCTTCGCCACGACAGCTTTGAGGTCGTCGACATTAAACGCATCGACCTGAGGTAACTCGCCGACATCTTCGCTGACATTGCGCGGTACGGCAATGTCGCATAGCAACAAGCGGCAGTCGGGGGCAAGGGCAGCTTCGATTTTGGCGCGATCGAGCAGCGGTTCGCTGGCCGCAGTGCTCGTGAAAGCAATATCGCTGGTGGCGACGACTTCGATCAGCTCGGACAGCTCGCACAACTGTAAATTGGCAGCGGGGAACTGAGCGGCAAGTTCGTTGGCGCGCTGGCGCGAGCGGTTGACGATCGCGATTTGCGTCGCGCCCTTGGAGAGTAAGTGCTGCACTAGCAATCGCGCCATCTTGCCCGCACCGATAATGGCAATGCGACAGCGACCGAGGTCGGGCACTTGGGTTTGGGCGAGCTCAACCGCGGCAGAGCTGATCGACATCGCACCCGTCCCGATATTGGTTTCGCTGCGGACGCGCTTGCCGGCGGCGAGTGCCTGCTTGAAGAGACGATCGAGCAAGCGCCCGAGCCCTTTATGCTTTTGGGCGAGCTTGTGACCGTGCTTGACTTGGGCGAGGATCTGCCCTTCTCCAAGCACGAGGCTATCAAGACCGGCGGACACGCGCATCAGGTGGCGAGTAGCATCCTGATGCAGCAAAACAAAGAGATGGCGGCGCAGTTGCGATAAGGGGAGCCCCCCGCGTTCGGCCAGGAACTGAGACACCTCGCGGACGCCCTGCTGGCATTCGCGAACGGCAGCGTAAATTTCAAGCCGGTTGCAGGTGCTGAGAATTGCCACCTCTTCGACATGGGGCAATTGGCCAAGCTGGGCGATCGCGCCCTCCACGGCATGGTCTTGAATACTGAGCTTTTCTCGGACGTGGACGGGGGCAGTACGGTGGCTGAGTCCGACGACAACGATTCGCATGGTTCTCCAGGGAGTTCTCGTCTGCGCGGGAAGCGCTGTGGTGTTAAAAACAGCAATGAATGCAAGGCGGGATGACTGCGATTGCCTCTAGCAAGACGCACAGCCTAACTCAGAACTGTAAAGGCGAATGGGGTAATATCGAAAGGTTTCGCAAACTTCCGCAATCAAAAGTTAGGCAAGTTAGTGCTTGCCCCAACTACTGGTTTGCCCAAGTAAGTGGAGGTCGGCATTTCCAGCGAGCAGACGGTCGCGAGCTGCAACCGTTGCCGAGCATGCTGCTATCCACTTCCTGCTAGCAAGATTGTGGCGCGGGCGAACCCCATTCGTTCTGAGCATTGCCCGAATGCAGGTCGAATGCAGCTGCTAGTAGGGCTAAGCCAACGCTTCTTCACCACCTGCCAGAGCGCGTTCTGCCGAGCGCGCTAGAGCTGCCGCCACCCGCGCAGCGTAGGGTTGGATCATCCACCAAAGCAGCGGGGATAGCCACCCGCGCAGCGTAATCGAACAAGAAACAAAGGTGCCGATTAGCGTGGACTCTACCCGATACGTAACGCGATTCTCCAGTCCCGGAATCGCGAGCACGCGCAAGCTCAGCAGTTCGCCGGGGCAAACGCGCTCTACAAAGACGCGAACGGGGATTGGCGTCAGGCGCGTGACGACTTGGTAAATCAACCCTGGCTTGGCTAGCAGGCCTCGCGGTGCATTGGTGTGGCGGACGAGTGGGTTCCACGAGGCGTCGGCGAGGTTGACGAGTTTCTCCCACAAAACGTCCACGGGCGCATTGCTGAGCGCGCGATACGTTTTGAATAGTGAAAAGTGGCAGGACAGTTGCCCCTTCTGGGCAAATAACTTGAGGGAAAAGTTGAGAATCACGCTGCGCCTCCTGCGGTTGCGCCCCAAACGGGTAATTTATTCTAGGGTATGCACTCGATCGTGGCGGCAGCCTTTAAGGCAGGTTTGCAAGTGTTTGGAAAAATTTACCCGACGAATGGCGATTGTCTCCCAAGACCCCAATCGACACGGTAGCGTTGTCTATGGAACCTCCTTTGGTTTTTCTTGCGTTTTAGCTGCAGCCAAGTTCGTAGCAGCCATGTAGTGCAACTAACCCGCACCGAGCCTGCGCCATCAATTCGGTTTCAGATTGCTTGCTTTTGTTTCAGATAGCCGTTAGCAAAATAATCGTGACGACCCAGACAACTACATCCCCAACTCCAGCTGCACCGCCGACCGATGCTCGTACCCGTGTCGGGCAATTTATGCGCCAGCTCCAGGACGAAATTTGCACAGCCTTGGAAACTCTAGATGGCGGCGATCGCGGCTTTCGTGAAGATAGCTGGGAGCGTCCCGGCGGCGGTGGTGGGCGATCGCGGGTGTTGAGTGCGGGCAATTTGTTCGAGCAGGGCGGCGTGAATTTCTCCGAAGTCTTCGGCGATCGCCTCCCGCCTTCGATTCTCAAGCAACGCCCCGAAGCTGAAGGACACGGATTCTACGCCACGGGCACGTCGATGGTGCTGCACCCGCACAGTCCCTATGTCCCGACAGTTCACCTGAATTACCGCTACTTTGAGGCAGGTCCGGTGTGGTGGTTTGGCGGCGGCGCGGATCTGACGCCCTATTATCCATTTGCCGAAGATGCCGCCCATTTTCACCGCACGTTTCAGCAGGCTTGCGACACACACCACCCCGAGTACTATCCGACATTCAAGCGTTGGTGCGATGAATACTTCTACCTCAAGCACCGCCAGGAAACGCGGGGTGTTGGTGGGATATTCTTCGACTACCAAGACGGACGCGGCAAGCTCTATCGCGGTACGCACGCTGAGGGTGTGGCGGCAGCCTACAGCGAGGGCCGGGGCGAGTTAGAACCGCGCGACTGGGAACAGTTATTTGCCTTCGTTCGAGATTGCGGGCAGGCGTTCTTGCCAGCCTATACACCGATCGCCGAGCGGCGACGCGATCGCTCCTACGGCGATCGCGAGCGGCAGTTCCAGCTCTATCGGCGCGGGCGCTACGTCGAGTTCAATTTGGTGTACGACCGGGGCACGATCTTCGGTCTGCAAACCAACGGCCGCACGGAATCGATTTTGATGTCCCTCCCGCCTTTGGTGCGTTGGGAATACGAATACCAACCGGAACCGAGCTCGCCCGAAGCGGAACTCTACAATACCTTTCTCAAGCCCCAAGATTGGGCAACCTGGTCGCCGACTTAGGCAACCGAGCAGCAGGCAGGCCGCCTGCGATCCCGGTCCGGCAGGCTGTGCGGACGCGGTAACAAGCTTCACAATCGTTATTTCATGGACATCAGGGAATTCTGCGAGCAAAGCACTGGCACGTGGTTCGTCCAGCGCACTCACTACGATATCGACGGACAGACACTCGACAGCGGGAAAGCAGATATTGCTGCCGAGCTAGTTGGGATGAGCGACCCACAGGTGGCGCAGCTATGTCAGCGAGCAGGTATCGCGCCGGAAGCTGGTTGGATTTGCGTTAAAACCAGTTGGGACACCGCTCCCGATCCGGCTAAACCTAAAGCAACTGGAAGCGCGCTGCTTCTGTTGCTACCAGATGCCGACGGTCCGGATGTTACCGGACAAACGGGGCGGATCGTGCACGCCAACCTTCGAGAGCTAGACAGCAGCGATGCGCTGGCGAGCGGCAGCTACCGCTTGGCGACCGATGCTCTCAGCTTGACGATCGCGACCGAGAGCGTGCTGTGGGAAGAACGCATCTGGTTTGCCAACTCCAACTTGCGCATGCGGACGGTGCACAAGCGCGTCGGCGATCGCGTGCAGGCGGCATTCTATTCAGAGATCCGGCGCGTCGGCACCTGATGAGTGGTATACAATCGCCTTTAATTTGCGATAGGACTGCGAGCGAGCGGTAGCCGATACAGAGTGCTCGACCCGATCGCCCCCGTTAGCGCCGGTTGCCCAGCCGGTAGTGTCCGCATCGATGTACGGTGGGAGTTCGAGTGCTGGGATACGATTCGCTGACAAGTCAGTATCAACGATATCCTCCGGCGATGGGGCTAGTACGTGGCGGCAAACCATGCGTTCGAATTCGCCCGTAAAGTGGCATCGTGCTTGACCGCTCCGCGCCCAGGTTGTCAGAATCTGCTCGATGGAAACGGCTTTGTAGCGTCCCTGGTAGAGTGCCTCGATCGCTGCCAGGCGCGTCCAAGCCGTAGAGAAGCGCATGCACCAACCGGCAACCAGCTTAGGAGCCGTGGTTCCTTGGAAGTCGAAGCCGTAGTGTCTGATGAAGTCGATGATGGTATTCTGCATTCGCTGCACCCCGACTGTGGCGCGACCATCGTTACTGTCCGGTTCGCCACCCCTACTGCGAATTGTCAAAGAGGACTTGTCGCATTTGCGGAGATAGTGTATTTTAACCTGCTTTGCGCCCGAACTCCAGTCCACCTGCGGCACAGGCGAGTAATATCGATATCAGAGAGCTCATTGGCTCGCCGTCCGCAAGTCGCAGCGAGTGCTATCATCCCTGCGGAATCTCTCACAGCTTCAGTAGCTACCGCTAGTACTCGCGAACGACCCACGCATATCATTTGCGCGATCGCCCATGATTGAAGTCGAGCATCTAAGCAAGGTTTACGGTTCCACCCCAGCACTCAGGGACGTGACGTTTTCGGTTGAGCCGGGTGAAGTCCTCGGGTTCCTGGGTCCGAACGGCGCAGGCAAAACTACCACGATGCGCATCCTCTCGGGCTACATGCCGGCAACGACAGGAACGGCACGTGTGGCCGGCTTCGACGTTCACGATGACTCCATGGCCGTGCGCAAGCACATTGGCTATTTGCCGGAAACCCCACCGCTGCACCCTGATATGAGCGTTGAGGGGTATTTGTATTTTGTGGCACGGATTAAAGGCGTACCGGCCGGCGATCGCGCGGCTAAAGTTACCTCGGCGATCGGGCGCTGCGGACTCGCCGACCGCCGCTATCAGCTCATCCACAAGTTATCCAAGGGCTATCGCCAGCGCGTTGGGATTGCCCAGGCGATCGTTCACGACCCGCCAGTCATCATTCTCGACGAGCCGACAGTCGGGCTCGACCCGCGCCAGATCGTCGAAGTGCGCAACTTGGTTCGCAGCTTTGCCGGCGAGCGCACCGTCGTTATTTCGACGCATATCTTGCCCGAAGTGAGCATGACCTGCAATCGCGTCGCGATCGTGGCGAATGGGCGGGTTGTGGCAACCGACAAGCCTGAAAACCTTCTAGCACGTCTCTGCGGCAAAGCCAACGACTATGACATCGAACTAGACGGCGATTTGCCAGCTGTCCTCCCGCACCTTCAGGCAATCCCAGGAGTTGCAGAAATCTCGGTCCAGTTGCTGCCCAACGGGCGCTCCCGCCTGCGGGCGAGCTGCACGCCCGAGTGCGAGCCGGGCAAAGATCTTGCCGCAGCTATCGTAACGAGCGGTTTGGGCTTGCACGAACTGCGGCGAACGCGTCCGTCTCTGGAGGATGCATTCTTGCAGCTAACCACGCGCGAAAACCTTGCTGATAGTGAAGCCGGTGGTTTGGACGGCGATATCGATAGCGAATCAGCGGCGATCGCACCGGACGCCAAATCCGCCGGCGACCCAAGCGCGCGCGGTACGACCGAGCCGGACACCGACCGAGGGGTTGGCTCGATGACGATGGCGACCGGGGACGATACCGCTCGCGCTGAGGATGACAGAGCAACCTGATTTTTGCACCCGGCGCATTAAAGTAAGTTCGACCTGTTAGACCGACTGGATCCACGCTCGCTTGTCGTACCAGATAATCCGATGCTATCGAACGTACTTGCTATTTACCGACGCGAATTGCAAAGCTATTTCAGCTCGCCCCTTTCATACCTCATAGCAGCATTTTTCTGGTTGCTGTCGGGGTTCTTCTTTGTTGCTTTTCTCCTCGGTCCCGAGGGTTTGATCCAGCAGGTGGCGCAGCGCGATCAACTCGGTGCCAACCTCCCGCCGATCGATGTGGCGTACGAGCTGCTGCGCGCGTTTCTGGGCGTGATGGGGTCGCTAGTCCTTTTCGTGATGCCGATGCTGTCCATGGGACTATATGCCGAGGAACGCAAACGCGGCACTCTGGAGTTGCTGGCTACCTCGCCGATCGCCAACTGGACGGTCGCCTTGGGCAAACTGCTCGGAGTCGTCACGTTCTTTACGGCCATGGTTGCACCGCTGTTGATCTACGAGGCGATCGCCTTCAGTGCGGCATCTCCGCCGCTACCGCCCCAGGTGCCGCTGCTGGGACATTTTGGTTTGATTCTGTTGGCGGCCTCAATCTTGTCATTGGGCATGTTCGTGTCGTCCCTCACAGAAAGCACGTTGCTTGCAGCTGTGGGGACCTTCGTGCTGGTGTTGTTCTTGTGGCTAATTGACATCGTCGCCGACCGCGTTGGCGGACCGGCCGGCGCGGCGATCGCCCACCTCTCGCTGCTTGACAACTACAACACTCTAGTGCAAGGCATCTTCGATCTCGGCAGCGTGACGCTATTTGCTAGCTATATCGCCCTCGGGGTATTCCTAACCGCTCAATACATCGAAACCCTGCGATTTTCCCGCCGCTAGCTTGGCGCTACCCACCCGCACTTACCCGCATTCAGTCAGACTATTAGCGAGATTCGACGGATGCTATTTAAATACGCACGCTATCTACCGTTCGTCGGCACTGCCGCCTGCGCAGCCGGAACAGTTGCCGGTTTTATTAGCGGCAGTTGGACCCCCGGACCTGTCTTGGCGATCGCCTGCGGCACGCTCCTGATTGTTGCCGGGACAATCGCGATCGGAAGGATGGGTTGGGGCCGATCCCTGCAGGCCGGCACTAATGCGGCGATCGCGACGGTATCAATCCTGGCGATTCTCGGCGCGCTCAATTTCTTTGCCGTACGCTTCGGTCCGCGCTTAGATCTGACCGAAACTCAGCTTTTCACCTTGTCTCCACAAACTCAACAGCTTGTGGAAAATCTTGACAAGCCCTTAAAAGTCTGGGTTTTTGCGCGCTCGGCGACGGAAAGTACTGAAGAACTACTCGATAACTACGCCCGTCTCAGCGAAGAATTTTCCTACGAAGTTGCCGACCCAGAACGGCGGGCCGGTTTGGCGCGTCGGTTTGAAGTACGGGCTGACGGTGAGGTGTACCTCGAGCGCGGTGATACCCGACCGCTCGTTCAAACCCTCGGACCGTCCGAACCGCTATCGGAAGCGCGCTTGACAGGCGCGATCGCCAAGATCCAGCGCGACTCGACGCCACTTGTGTTTTTCCTGCAAGGGCACGGTGAGGCAAATTTCAGCGCCGATGAAGGCGGGCTCGCTCAAGCGATCGCGGCCTTGGAGGAGCGCGGATTTGCTGTTGAGGAACTAAGCCTAGCAGTGAAGTCGGCGGTGCCCGAGGATGCCGACGCCGTGGTGGTGGCGGGCCCGCTGCGGATGCTGTTTCCCGGCGAAGTGCAGGCGCTGCAGAGTTACCTAGATGGGGGAGGCAGCGTCATGGTCATGCTGGACCCGCAGACCGAGGCCGGTCTTGAGGATCTGCTCGAGGAGTGGGGCGTGCGCTTTGACGATCGCCTGGTTGTAGACGTGTCCGGGAATGGCAGTGTTGTGGGGTTGGGGCCCGAAACACCGCTGGTGTTCGACTATGGCGAACATCCCATTGTCGAGGCATTCGGCAACGATATTTCGATATATCCGATTGCGCGTCCGGTTGAAGCCGAAGCGGTTCTCGATAGCGGCATCCAAGCATCACCATTACTGTTCACGGGGGAGCAAACCTGGGCGGAAAGCGATCCAACTTCGCTGTCTCTGAGCTTCGATCCGGAACAGGACGCTCGCGGTCCGCTGGTGTTGGGCTATGCCCTCAGCAAAGCTGCCAGTCCTCCTGCTATCGCTCCGTCACTCTCCGAAGACAGGGACGCGAACGATCTGGGTGAGGATGCATCCGATCCCACAGGTGAAGTTCTCACGGAGGAAAAAAGCACCGAGACCGAGACCCAGGATTCAACTGTCCCCGAGACGGTCGATCCAGACGCGGGTGGGACGGAGTCCGCCGAGTCGCCGGCATCTGCAAACGGCGGCAAATTGCCCACTCCCGCAGTCCCTGCCGAGGAAAACGAGTCGCGATCGCCGAGCGGCGAAGCGCGGCTGGTAGCCATTGGCAACTCGACCTTTGCAACGAATGACTGGTTTCAGCAGCAACTCAATGGCGATGTTTTCCTTAACTCCATCGAGTGGCTGACCAACGCCGGCGACCAACCGCTTAGCATCCGCCCCCCCGAACAAACCGATCGCCGCATCGAATTGTCTCCCGCTCGGGCGCAAGCGATCGGCTGGCTGGCATTGCTGCTCATGCCGCTGCTCGGAATAGCTGGTGCCGTCAGTGCCTGGCTGCTGCGACAGTAGGACGGCTCCGGCTGCTCGACTCCGCACGGACTCGGCCCGATCCTGCCGCCACTGCTGCACTACCGCAAGGTTGCGCACCCTTTGTTCGACACGTGCAGTAGCAGGAGAATGCCCTCATAACCGCCATCAAATGTTGCGAAAGGTAAAGTTTTGTGGCAACCCGCACGCGACATCGCGCTGGTCTCAAACCGTCTCCCTCGATGGCGGGCGGGTAGATAACCGAAATCAACAACTTCCGAAAAGCACGCAACTGCGTGCTCGCGCGCGTTTACTTCGCATACTCCCGTCGGTTTCGGAAGCAGTTCCGAAGGCTGACATACTTCTTTACGTTCCCCCTCAGGAAGGCCGAAACGTTCTAATCTGATAGGCGACCCAAGTCTTAAATATTCCTTCTTATTCAGGTTTCAGCACTTGGTTCGATCTCGGATCCGGTAGTAGGCAGGCCGCGAGATCGGTGGCTCGTCAAGCACGAGTCCCTATTGCGGCAAGGGCTGCCAATCTGCAGCGTGGACGTAAGTTGCCGGAATGGTTTCTGGGACGCAGTAACACTTTGTTGACTTGTTGACGACGGGAGAGCAATAAAAACCAATGATCAAGGCAAGTGGTGGAAGCTCAGTAGCGCGCCCGCAACTCTATCAAACCGTGCCCCTCTCGACGGTTGTGCAGGCGGAGCAGCAGGATCGCTACTTGGAGCGTGGTGAGCTGCAGGAATTGGATACGTACTTTCGGTCGGGCGAATTGCGGATCGCGATCGCTCAGACCCTGAGCGCGGCATCCGAACTCATCGTGTCGCGAGCTGCCAACCGCATCTTCTCTGGCGGTTCGCCTCTCGCCTACCTGGAAAAACCTCCAGAGGCCGAACCGGCTCTGGCTGCTGCCGGTAGTGCATCAGATGAGAAAGCGCGTCAGCTCGGAACGACAACTTACGTCGAAAGCGGCGGCGGCATTTTCGGTGGTTTGCGCCAGTTGCTCAGTGCTTCAGGCAGTACCGTGCCTACACCGCCCGGATTTCGCCCGATCAACGTCTCGCGCTACGGTCCCAAGAACATGCAGAAGTCGTTGCGCGACCTCTCTTGGATGTTGCGTTACTTAACTTATTCGATCGTGGCGGGCGACCCAAACATCATTACCGTCAACGTCCGGGGGCTGCGGGAAGTTATCGAGAATGCCTGCTCGACCGACGCCACCTTGGTCGCTCTTGGCGAGATGCAAGCGGCTGCAAAGGATTATTTCCGCGATCAGCCGGAGGCTCGGACAATTGTCGTCGAATACTTTGACGTTCTGATCGACGAGTTCCGAGCGGCCACTCCTTCGAATAAACTGCGCCAACGCCCTGCAGGTGACAAGCAAGGTCTGGAGCTACCACAAAGCTATTTCAATGCTGCCGAGCGCCGTCCAAAGTTTGCGATGAAGCCGGGACTTTCGGAATTGGAGAAGCAAGCTGTCGTCAAAGCCGCCTACCGCCAAATTTTCGAGCGCGATATCACTCGTGCCTATAGCCAGTCAATTTCTTATCTGGAATCCCAGGTTAAGAACGGCGACATCTCCATGCACGAGTTCGTTCGTCGGCTTGGTAAGTCGCCCCTATATCGGCGACAGTTCTTCGAACCGTTTATCAACAGCCGCGCTCTCGAGCTAGCCTTCCGCCACTTCCTCGGCCGCGGTCCCAGTTCCCGCGAGGAGGTACAGCAGTATTTCCTAGTCGTCTCAGAGGGCGGACTGCCTGCCCTGATCGACGCTTTGGTTGACTCTCAGGAGTACTCGGATTATTTCGGCGAAGAAACCGTTCCTTACTTGCGCGGTCTGGGCCAGGAAGCCCAAGAATGCCGGAACTGGGGCATGCAGCAGGACTTGTTGAACTACAGCGCGCCGTTCCGCAAGGTGCCGCAGTTCATCACCACCTTTGCTCGCTACGAGCAGCCGCTGCCCGACCAACACGTATACGGTTCCGGTAACGACCCGCTGGAAATTCAGTTCGGGGCAATTTTTCCCAAAGAGACGCGCAATCCCGATACTCGTCCTGCACCTTTCAACAAAGACACTAAGCGCATCCTCATCAACCGCGGTCCGGGCATTTTCAACCAAAACAGCAATCCTGCAGCTCGCGGGTTGAATCCAGGCACGCTGGGCCCGAAGGTCTTCCGCCTAGATCGACTCCCGGCTGCCAACAGTAGCGGTGCGAACCAAGCTAGCGTTAAGTTCTCGGAAACGTCGACCCAGGCTGTCATTCGCGCGTGCTACCGCCAGGTATTTGGGCGCGACGTTTATGACGGACAGCGACAGACAGTTGCCGAAAGCAAGTTAGAGAACGGCGAGCTCACGTTGCGCGAGTTCGTCCGTGCGATCGCAAAATCCGATCCCTACCGCAACCTCTATTGGACGTCGCTCTACGTTACCAAAGCGGTCGAATACATTCACCGCCGCTTGCTCGGTCGCCCGACCTATGGCCGACAGGAGATCAACAGCTACTTCGACCTTTGTGCCAAGCGCGGCTTCTATGCTTTGATCGACGAAATCGTGGATAGCAAAGAGTACGAGGAAGCGTTTGGTGAAGACACCGTGCCCTACGAACGCTACCTGACACCGGCTGGAGTGCAGTTGCGGACTCGCTCCGGCAACCTGCGCCGCGATGTGGGTACCCAGGTCACGCCGGAAACAACTCCGCGCTTCGTCGAGCTCGGCAGCGTATCCGAGACGCGCAACGAACCCAGCGTCCGCGCTCGTGTCAACCAAGGCGTGACTGTCCGTCGCGAGCAGACCAAGATCTTCAAGCTAACCGATCGCGCTCTCAAGGCCGACGTTCAAGTTCTAATCCGGGCTGCTTACCGCCAGATTTTCGAGCGCGATGTCGAGCCCTATGTCATCGGCGGCAGCGAGTTCTCCGAGCTAGAGAGCAAGCTCCGTAACGGCGAAATTACAGTCAAGGAGTTTGTTGAGGGTTTGGGTTGCTCCGAACTTTACATCAAAGAGTTCTACACGCCCTACCCGAATACAAAGGTCATCGAGCAAGCAACCAAGCACTTCCTCGGACGGGCTCCGCGAGACCAGGAGGAAATCCGCTTCTACAACCAGATCCTGGCTACGCAGGGTATACGCGCCTGTATCAGCGCCATGGTCAACAGTCCCGACTACATCCAGAGCTTCGGCGAAGATGTAGTGCCTTACCGGCGGTATCCGACACTTCCTGCGGCTAACTTCCCTAACACCCAAACCCTCTACAACAAGCTCACCAAGCAGGATAACGAAGTTGTCGTGCCGAGCTTCACGCCGATTCCCTCGCGCATTGGCGTCCAGTTCTAGGTGCAAACAAACCGGATGTCGGCACGCGACGACGTCCGGTTCTAAGATTTGCAACGAGCATGTCGCATTTTATACCCATTTGCCTGCGATCGCCTCCAATTTTCGCGTGCAAATGTCGGACATTGGATTGTCCCTGCCTCCCACCAACGTTGACTTGGGGGGCTTTTTAAGTTTTCGCTCGAACCTGAGTGGCAATGTAAATATATATTAAAGCGGCTCGGGATCGGCACGTAAAATGTCGCACAATGTTGCACGAGACGATTGCAGGATGCTTCAAGTGCAGGGTGCTTCAGTACGTGTCTTCTGGCACTACGGGAAGCGCCAATAAGAACTGGCAGATCGCACTCGAACTGCGGTTGACGAGCCAACGGTGCGTCCGCCGCTGTTATTTTTGCAGCCGATTGCCCGACGTCCCTGGGGCGTTGGATATGTGCAAGTCCACGGGTTGGAGGAAATCCATCGATGAGTATCGTCACTAAGTCGATCGTCAACGCTGACGCTGAGGCACGCTACCTCAGCCCCGGCGAGCTGGATCGCATTAAGTCGTTCGTTGAAGGCGGCGAGCAGCGCCTACGCATCGCGCAAGTGCTGACCGAATCTCGCGAGCGCATTATTAAGGAAGCAGGTGACAAGCTGTTCCAAAAGCGTCCGGATGTCGTGTCCCCCGGCGGCAACGCCTACGGCGAGGAAATGACTGCAACTTGCCTGCGCGACATGGATTACTACCTGCGCCTAGTCACCTATGGCGTGGTTGCGGGTGATGTCACCCCGATCGAAGAGATCGGTTTGGTGGGCGTAGCTGAGATGTACAAGTCGCTGGGAACGCCCATCGATGCTGTCGCTCAGAGCGTGCGCGAAATGAAGGGTGTTGCTACCTCGCTGATGTCGATGGAAGATGCAGCGGAAGCTGGTTCCTACTTCGACTACGTTGTCGGTCGGATGCAGTAAGTCTGCAACGAACACGACTGTCTCTTTAAGACGACCATCATTAAAGGAAACGGAGCAATGCAAGACGCCATTACCTCTGTCATCAACTCTGCTGATGTTCAGGGCAAGTACCTCGACACGTCCTCTATGGACAAGCTCAAGGGCTTTTTCCAATCCGGTCAGCTGCGCGTGCGTGCGGCAAGCGTGATTGGTGCGAACGCAGCAAACATCGTCAAAGAAGCCGTAGCAAAGTCCTTGCTGTACTCGGACATTACTCGTCCGGGCGGCAACATGTACACCACCCGTCGCTATGCTGCTTGCATCCGCGACTTGGACTACTACCTGCGCTATGCCACCTATGCGATGCTGGCGGGAGATCCGTCCATCCTCGACGAGCGCGTGCTCAACGGTTTGAAAGAGACCTATAACTCCCTGGGCGTCCCCGTCAACGCGACAGTACAGGCTATCCAAGCCATGAAGGAAGTGACCGCTGGTTTGGTCGGTCCTGATGCCGGCAAGGAAATGGGCGTGTACTTAGATTACATCTGCTCGGGTCTGAGCTAGTTACCCGCTCGGTCGAGACTGCTTCTCGGTTCGGAAACGTTCGGGATGTCGGGAGGGAGTGCTAGGGGTTGCAAGGCTCGGTTGGTTCCTACCAGCGGGTTTTGCCTGATTAGCATTGACTCAACGACACCCGAACGTTGTTTTTCTGGCGCACGGCGCTGGAGTGTTCGGGATCGGTCGTGCGTAGCAGCGGTCGGTAGACCGCATTTCAGTGTCTTTGAGATAGAACCATTTCCCAGCAAGGAGAGATCCACATGCGGATGTTTCGCGTAACGGCTTGCGTCCCCAGTCAAACTCGAATTCGGACGCAGCGAGAGTTGCAAAACACGTATTTCACGAAGCTCGTACCCTACGACAACTGGTTTCGCGAGCAGCAACGCATCATGAAAATGGGCGGTAAGATCGTTAAAGTCGAGTTGGCGACAGGCAAGCCAGGCACGAACGCGGGCTTGCAGTAATAGCAGTTAAACGAGCAACGGGTATATGCTGCTGCTTTTGCAGGACGGCGGCGGCCTCCCGTCAACCAGCCGGCGTGCGACTGGTTGAGTTTGCTACCCTTCAAGGAGGTCGATTTACGACCTCTTTTTTGTTGTGTTTTGTAGCAAATTGCCGATTCCAACCCAGTAAATTCGTGTCAATTACCGGCACGGCCGAGCTGGATGCGGAACGGTCGGTAGCGTTTACCAGTCGTGTCGGGCGGGGCGTGTGATTTAAGGGCGGGATGCGAGTCGCGCAGGGATAATCGTGTTAAGAAACTTGATTCCGGTATTCGATACCGGCGTGCAGGCTTGGGCGTTGGAGGCGCGCCTATTGCGATGGCTGACTTTGTTGTGGTTGTGTGTTGGGCTAGTGGTGCTGGTCTCGGCGTCATACCCAGTAGCGCAGGTGGAGCAAGGTGACGGGCTGTTTTTTTTGAAGCGGCAACTCGTGTGGGCATTCGCCGGGTTGGTGGGATTTAACCTCGTAGCACGATCGCCACTAGAGCGCCTATTAAAGATCGCACCCTACGTCACGATCGTTTTGGGCGGGCTAATCTTTGCAACGAAGTTGACGGGTATTGGGACTGAGGTCAATGGCGCAATGCGCTGGATCGAGATCGGACCAATTTCACTTCAGCCTTCAGAGCCGATCAAGCCGTTTTTAGTCCTGCAGAGCGCCTGGCTGTTTGGCGAGTGGGAGCAGCTGTCGTGGCGATCGCGTGTGGGATGGCTATGTATTTTTGCACTGGTACTGGGCGGGATCCTGATTCAGCCGAATCTCAGTACCGCCGCGCTATGCGGCATGTCACTCTGGGCGATCGCGCTAGCGGCAGGAATTCCTTGGTTGTATTTGCTGGGAGTAGCTGGGAGCGGTTTAGCGCTGGCAACGATCAGCATTAGTTTGGTGGATTACCAGCGGCGACGCGTCACATCATTTTTAGATCCGTGGGCGGATCCACAGGGTGATGGCTTTCAGTTGGTTCAAAGTTTGCTCGCGATCGCTTCGGGCGGCACTTGGGGCACGCGCTTGGGGCTTTCGCATCAAAAACTCTTCTACTTGCCCATTCAACACACGGACTTTATTTTTGCCGTATTTGCTGAGGAGTTCGGGTTTGCCGGCACGGTTGGCCTGCTGTTGTTACTGATGGGTTATGCAACCCTCGCACTCGCGGTTGCACTGAAGGCAAGGCAACCCATACATCGTCTGATTGCGATGGGAGCGACGATTTTCCTGATCGGGCAGGCGTTGATCAACATTGGCGTAGCAACGGGCTCGCTACCAACGACGGGGTTACCGTTGCCACTGTTTAGTTACGGTGGCAACTCGCTCATTGCAAGCTTGTTACTGGCGGGGCTATTGGTGCGCGTGGCGCGCGAGAGTAATGAAGCAAAAGTCGTTCCGCTTCCCATAAGACATCGTCCGCAATTCTCAGAGCGTGTTAACCCGCAAGGTCGGTAAGTAGCCTGAACGACTTTTGATTTGAAGCTCCAAAAACTCTTGAAACAGCGCCAATTAAATATCGAATCACTCTGAACGACCTTTAGACACGTACAATTTTTGATATGAGACAAGGGCAGACTTGGCGAAACTCAAGACTTTCGTCTCTAAAAAAATCATTGTCTCGAAAAGAGCCATCAGATTTTGGCACACTAAAAAAATGGATGCTATTTTAGCTAAACCTTTGTTTACGTCAATTTGGGACGTTAAGAGCGCCATTGTCTAGCAAGTATTTTCGTTGCTCGGCACTCAATCCCTTGGCATCTGTAAACACTGCATTGTCAACTTTAGTCCCATCAAATAAGCAACCGTGCCAACTCGTCCCCTCGCAGTTAGCATCTTGGAGGTCGGCCCGAGTAAAATTGATGTCTTCCAATGTCGCCCCCTCCAGATTGACACCAAACAGCGAAGCATCCGTACAATCGAGATCTTTAAGCAAAGCTGCTTCAAGATTGGCATCGGTCAAATCAGTCTGACGGCAATGTGTGTCGATGAGTTTTGCTGCACGTAGGTATGCGCCAATGCAGCTCGCTCGACTCAGATCGGCATTGGTAAATTGCGCTTGGGTCAAGACAGATGCCGATAGATCGGCCTTATCCCAATTTGTTGAGTCCAGGATGGCAGCACGCATGTTGGCGCGGTACAAGTTCGCGCCTGAAAAGTTCGCCCGTTCGAAGTTACCCGCCCCCAGATGCGATCGCGCCAGAGCTGCTCCGCTGAAGTTAGCCCCAGTCGCAATGGCTTCAGTCAGATCCGCTCCTTCAAAATTGGCACGAGTAGCATCGGCATCGACCAGCAGAATACCGTGCATTTGAGCATCAATACAAAGTGCCTCGCGGAGATTGGCACGCTTGCAACAGGCAACGGTTAGGTTAGCGGCACTCAAGTTAGCTAGCACGAGGACTGCCTCGGTGAAATTGGCGCGAATGAGGACGGCGTTCTGAAAGTTACATTCCACACACGAGGCGCGCGTGAAATCCGCGGTTCGTAGATAGGTTCCCAGAAACTTGGCTCGGTCGAGTGACTGTCCCTGCAAGTTGATGTGACTGAGTTCGGCGCGGGTGAGGGATTCACCGGCAGCGATCTTCTCTAATACTTGAGCAGCTGTCAGTTGGGTCATGGCTGTGTATCGTGGCTGCGGATCGGGTTACGAGCAAGCAAGTTGAGAGCGAAGCCAGTCAAGCACGGCGGAACGCGTGCACCCAGCAATGTGCAACCGGCCGAGCTTGACTGTTAAGGCTCGGCGTCAACGGTACCGGCGTCCGGCCAGATGAAGTCAGCGATTGCCTCGCGAT
Organism: Rubidibacter lacunae KORDI 51-2; assembly: GCF_000473895.1. Lineage (NCBI taxonomy): Bacteria > Bacillati > Cyanobacteriota > Cyanophyceae > Chroococcales > Aphanothecaceae > Rubidibacter > Rubidibacter lacunae. The sequence goes on from NZ_ASSJ01000085.1 coordinate 57,334, forward strand.
CGGATGCAGGCAGCGGCTCTACCACTCCGGCCGGTAGCACTGACATTTGCAGCACTGTTAAGTCGCTCAGCCGACGCGCGACACGATCGGGAATACCGGAGCCATACACAACATGTCCTGCACCGGAAATTGCCACAATGCGCGTATCGGGATGGGTGCGGTAGAACTCGGCAATTGTCGCGGCCATTGTTTCGTCCCAAACCGACTGTGCCGCCACAAAGTTCTCGAAACCCGGCGTTTCCCTGCTGCCGCCGTGAATTGTGAAGGCTTCGCTCAAGAATTCTCGGTATCCAGCGTTATCGGTATGAATGTCGTTCAGGGGCGGAATCCATTCGCGGGCATCGGGACCGAGGCTAGCCAATCCCCTACGGGCAACTTGGCGCGTTACTTCACTCGGCGCATTCAAAGCCAGCACGGGCAGGTTGCGTTCGCGAGCAAAGTGCAACAGAGGCGCGCAAGACTCCCACGAAAACCCCCAGCGATCGCGATATTCAGTTTGCTCCACTAGGGCATCTTCGTCGATTTCGCCGGTAAGGTAGCGGTCGATGAAAGCCTGGTAGGGCCGCTGAAACATCTCTAACCCGATTGTGAGGTTAGGGTCGCGGTCGTATAGTTCCTGAAGGATTTCGAGCTGGGCAGCGCGATCCTCGGCATTTGCATGGCGCTCGCCCAGGAAGATAATGTTAGCCGCTGCAAGGTCCTGCAAAATTTGCGTGCGTGTTTCGGACGCGGCGGTAGCAGCAAGCGGCAGCGATGCCACTTGAGAGGCAGGTGGAGTCCCTAGGCAAACAGCACCCAAGGCGATCGCGAGCAGATAACCAACCTTCACGACAGCAAATGAGGTAGAGAGACGCCGCTAGCGCGCTGCGGTTAATTCACTTTTACCAGACCCCATTGCTGACTGCACTTCATTTTGCGCCAACCCAATGGGATTGTAAGGGTCCGCTGACAACCCACGCAGCATGTGCAGTTCCTAGCAGACCGTGCGGTTTTTAAGAGTTACTTGCGCAATTGTACGGGCATCACGAGGTAAGTTAGCTTTTGTCCGCCCACAGGAGTAACGATCGCCGGCTGTGTCGATGAATTGAGTTGAATTTGTACTTCGCTTGCCTGCAATACCTTCAACCCATCCATCAGATAACGGATATTAAAAGCAATATCCATACTTTCTCCGGTAATCTGCGCTGGCAGAGACTCGCGGGCATTACCGACGTCTTGTGCGTCCACCGACAGCGACAGCTCTTGGCCGGCGCTATCCAGCGAAAACTTAACAATGTTGTTCTTTTGATCTGCCATTACCGAAGCTACTTCCAAACTGCTCTGCAAGCGGCGGCGATCGACGGTCAGCCGCCGTTCAAATTGCTGCGGAATGAGCTGCCGATACGCCGGGTACGCTCCGTCGAGCTTGCGACTGGTCAGCCGGCGATTGCCGAATTCGAACACCACCTGTCGGTCGTCTGCCCGAAACATCACGCGTTCTCCGGGCTCGCACGAACTCAACATCCGCTCCAACTCTCGTAACGCCCGTGCCGGAATCGTAACTGCCAGGGTTGGTCCGGCGCTTGGCGGTACATCTTCTTCACTGGTTGTCTCCACAACGACCAGTCGGTGTCCGTCTGTTGCTGCAAACTCTAACCCGCCCTCCGGCTGGGTCAGATGTACGCCTGTCAACACTTGTTTTGTTTCGTCTGGACTGGCAGCGAACAACGTTGCCGCCAATCCTTCGGCAAGCATTGCTGCTTCCAAGTCGATCGGTTCGCCGGCAACTGCCGGCAGTTCGGGAAACTCCTTTGCACTCGTTCCCCGCAGTTGGTAGCGCCCTGATGTGTGGACGATTGTTCCCAAAACGCCACCTTCAAGCTTGTCCGCCTCAACGGGCGCGCACGACAGCGTTAATTCTCCTTCCGGCAACCGCGCCACGAGGTCGTTCAATAATCGTGCTGGCAGCGCCACCGCACTCGTCTCCGATACTTGTGCCGGGAAGCTAGCCTGCAGTCCCAGGGAATGGTCGAACGCCGTCAGTTTTACTGTTTGAGCGGCTTCGTCCGCTTCAAGTAACACGTTTCCTAAGATCGGATGTGCGGGACGCGACGGTACCGCACGGCTTACCGAAGATAAGTGCGCGTTCAAATCGCTCTGGCTGCAAGTCAGTTTCATCTGTTTGTCGAATATTTCTGTAGCCGTCGAATCAAACGACATTTTAGTGCAACCCTCGAGTGTGGGGGCCGGGCGCGATCGTCTGTTGTAATTAGGCGATGGCAACCGTCCGCCGTCAATCGCTGCGGTTCGCGTGTGATGGCCAATATGTAGCGCCTCACTTATGTATGCGATTCCCGCCACACCAATCCGGGACAGCGTGCGGGTGTAAGACGTATTCGGATACCGCTCTAACAACCACCGCGGCCAACCAAGTTTTCCTCGTGCTGGAATTACAATCAGCGCGATCGCTAGGCGCTCGGCATAGGCAAGAATTTTCGCGGGCGGATCGCCGACAGCAACGTGAAACTAGACCTCTGCAGTGTGAGTATCGCAGCGATCGCTAAACACCTTCTCGACATGCTGACGGCACGATGATTCATCTACAGTTCGCCAAAATGCTCCCGGTTCGCCTGGATTGAGCGGCCGCATGACGTGGTTGGCATGTACTTGGCCGGGTCGCCTAAAAAAACAGTGCTTTCGCCAGCGCGCGCAGGGATGCCTCCGAAAAGTCAACTGGGACGAGAACGCGATCGGGCGCAAATAGGCTCCTCGAGCTCGCTCGGTTCCAAACTCCATGCTTGCATTGTAATCAATGCTTGTCAGCGGTTAATCGCCTTATTCTTGGTGAAGCAAGCAGCCCAGATAAGACCCAGAAATCTCATCTGAGTAACGATTGCCTGCTAAGCAGGCACCCCGCGATCGACGTCTACCTTCCTGGTTGCAAGCTAAACGCGATACTGCCGGACGAATGCGAAAAAGCGCCCCCTAATGGGGGCGCTTGGCTCATCAGCTAGCGGAAGCTAGCTCGCACGGTCCTAGCCCAGGATTTCCGGCGCTTGCACGGCGGCCAGGTCCAGCGGGAAGTTGTGCGCGTTGCGCTCGTGCATTACCTCGAAGCCCAGGTTCGCACGGTTCAGCACGTCTGCCCAGGTGCTCACCACACGT